>JBBIJD010000060.1:0-10084 GCA_037446135.1 Candidatus Fraserbacteria bacterium | reverse complement strand
CCTTCGGCCTCGATGAGGGGCTCCCATAGCCCCCTCCCCCGGGTGTCCGGACGCTGATGATCCAGCCGGGCTCGAGGGTGATCGAGCCCTTCCCCTTCACCCTCTGTTCCTGTTCCCGGCCATCGCTATCGATGATGATGAAGTCGGCGCCGGTCTCCCCGGCCTCTCCTCCCAGGAGCCCATAAGGCCGGGTGATCCGCCGCTCGCCCAGGAGGGAGACCCGGGCCCGGTGGCCGACCACGCGGATGTCCCGGCGGATCCCGAGCCCGCCCCGCCAGCGGCCCGCGCCGCAGCTATCCGGCCGGAGCTCATACCGCTCGACTCTCAAGGGGTAGGCGATCTCGAGGGCCTCGACCGGCGTGTTCAAAGTGTTGGTCATGTGGGAGTGGATCCCATCGAGCCCGTCCTTGGTCGGACGGGCCCCGAACCCCCCGCCGATCGTCTCATAGAGGGTGTAGGGCTTCCCGGAGCCGGAGCGGGGATCGATCCCCCCCAGGGTGAGGTTGTTCATCGTCCCCTGGCAGGCCCCGATCGCCTTCTCCGGGACCGCCTGGGCTAAGGCCCCGATCAGGACATCGACGATCCGCTGAGATGTCTCCAGATTCCCGCCCACGACGGCCGCCGGAGGGCGGGCATTGACCACCGTCCCTTCAGGGGCGATGATCCTGATCGGGCGGTAGCAGCCCTCGTTCGGAGGGATGTCCGGATCGGTGAGGGCCCGGACAGTGTAGTAGACCGCGGAGGCAGTGACGGCATAGACAGCGTTCACCGGGCCCTCGACCTGGGGCGCACTCCCGGTGAAGTCCACCTCGAGCTCATCTCCCCGGACCCTGACCGTCACCCTGAGCCTGATCCTATCGGCATTGATCCCGTCATCATCCAGGTAGTCCTCATACTCGTAGGTCCCCTCCGGGAGGGCCGTGATCTCGGCTCGCATCCGCCGCTCGGAGTAGTCGAGGATCTCCTCGATGGCCGAGGCGATCGGCTCCGGGCCGTATCTTTCGATCAACTCCAGGAACCTCCGCCTGCCAGTCTCATTGGCCGCCTTTTGGGCTCGGAGGTCCCCCAGCCGCTCCTCAGGGGTCCGGACATTGGCTAGGATCATCTCCAGGAGGCCTTCATCCAGCTCCCCGGCCTGCCAGAGCTTGACCGGCGGGATCCGCAGGCCCTCCTGATAGATCTCGGTCGCGTCCCCGGCCACGCTCCCTGGGGTCTTTCCCCCGACATCGGCGTGGTGGGCCCGATTGGCCGCGAAAGCGACAAGCTCTTCCTGATAGAAGATCGGGGTGACGAAGGTGATGTCGGGGAGGTGGACCCCGCCGGCGAAGGGGTCGTTCAGGACGATCGTATCTCCAGGTTGGAATTCCCGGAAGTGCTCCAAGGCCGCCTTGACGGAGAAGGGCATCGCCCCGAGGTGGACGGGGATCGACTCGGCCTGAGCGACCATCCTCCCCTGAGGATCGAACAGGGCCGAGGAGCAGTCCCGTCGCTCCTTGATGTTCGGGCTGTAGCCGCTCCTGATCAGGTTGGCGTTCATCTCCTCGGCCACCTCGACCAGGGCGTTCCTCAGCACCTCTCTTGTCACGGGATCGAGCTTGGTCATTAGGATCGGCCCTCCTCTCCTGAGAGATCGATGATCAAATTCCCGAAAGCGTCGACGGAGGCCCGCGTCCCGGGAGGGAGAAGGGCCGTCGACTCCTCCCCCTCGATGACCGCTGGGCCGGAAAGCACAAGCCCCGCCGGCAAGGCCTCCTTCCTGAAGACCCGGGTCTTGAGCCACCCGACCCTGGGGAAGTGGACCTCCCTGGGAGCCCGCTCGGCCTCCTCCCAAGGCGGCTTGCGATCGTCGGGCCGGAGCGGGACCTTCCCCATCAGGCCGATGGCCCGCACTCGGAGGTTCACCAGTTCCACCGGTTCCCCGGGGGCGGCATGGCCGTAGACCTGCTGGTGCCGCTCATGAAACCTCTCGACCAGCCGCTCAAGCCCCTCCCGGGTCAGACGATGATCGGGCTCGGGGAGGGCCAGGTTGAGCTCGTAGGACTGCCCGAGGTAGCGCAGGTCTACCGAAGGCTGATACCGGATCAGCTCCTCAGCCACCCCCTCTCCCAAAAGCTCCCTCCTCCCTTTCTCCTTGAGGGCCTCATAGATGGCATTGAGCTCTTCCGGGTCCAGCTTCCCTGTCTCCCGGACGATCGACTGGACATAATCATGGGCCAGGTCCGTCTCCAAAAGGCCGAGGGCGGAGAGGACCCCCGCCACCCCGGGGATCAGGACCTTAGGGATCCCCAAAGCCGCGGCCAGCCCGGCCCCGTGGAGCGGCCCGGCCCCGCCGAAGGAGAGGAGGACGAACTCCCGGGGATCATGCCCCCGCTCGACCGAGATCACCCGGATCGCTCGCTCCATGTTCGCCTCGGCCACCGCTAAGATCCCCTGGGCCGCCTCCTCGAGGCTCAATCCCAGGGGCTTAGCGATCCTCTCGGAGATGGCCCGCTTGGCCCCCTCAAGATCGAGCCCCTCCAGGCCCCCGAGCGGGCTTCCCGGATCTAGCCGCCCCAAAACCAGGTGGGCGTCGGTCACGGTCGGCTCGGTCCCGCCCCGGCCGTAGCAGACTGGCCCGGGCTCGGCCCCCGCGCTCTGGGGCCCGACCCGCAACGCTCCGCCCTTATCGATCCAGGCGATCGAGCCCCCTCCGGCGCCGATTGTGTGGATATCGACCATCGGGACCTTGAGCGGGTAGCCTCCGATCTCACCCTCGGTGGTGATCATGACCCTTCCGTCCTTGATGAGGGAGACATCACAGCTCGTCCCCCCCATATCCAGGGTGATCAAGTTCAGGAAGCCGGCCTGCTCCCCGACGGCCTTGGCCCCCATCACCCCGGCCGCGGGGCCGGAGAGGACGATCTTGACCGGCTGGGCCTCAGCTCCGCGACTGCTGGTGATCCCGGCATTCGACTGCATGATCTGCCAGCCCCTCCTGAGCCCCAGCCTACTCGCCCCCTCCTCCAGCCTTTCGAGATAGCCGCCGATGACTGGCCTCAGGGCAGCGTTGATCACCGTCGTCATGGTCCGCTCATACTCCCGGAACTCGGGGAGGACCTCCGAGGAGAGAGTGATCGGGACCCCGTCCAGCCTCTCCCGCAAGAGCTCGGCGATCCTCCTCTCATGCTCGGGATTGGCATAGGAGAAGAGGAGGGAGACGGCCACCGAGCTTACCCCCCGCCTCATCAGTTCCGCGGCTATCCTTTCTACAGCCTCCTCATCTAAGGGCCTGACGACCCTCCCCAGGTAGTCGAGCCGCTCGGGGACCTCGAACCGCAGGTCTCGGGGGACGATCGGCTCCGGCCGCTCGACAAAGAGGTCGTAGATAGCGGGCCGGTTCTGCCGCCCGATCTCCAGGACATCCCGGAAGCCGGCGGTGGTGATGAGGGCCGTGGAGGCCCACTTCCCCTCCAGGAGGGCATTCGTGGCCACGGTCGAGCCGTGGACGAGCCGCTCCACCTCTTCGAGGCGCAAGCCCGGCCTCTCCCGGAGGAGCCGGAGGCCGCGAATGACCCCCTCCTCTAGCCTACCGGGGGTTGAGGGGACCTTTAAGAACTCTATGGCCTCCTCTCTGGCGAGGAGGATATCGGTAAAGGTCCCGCCGATGTCAATCCCGATGAGCATGGCCCTTCACTTTCTTCCATCATCATAAGGGTCCAATCATAATAGCCTGTGCCGCCGATAGCCATAGATCTCCAACCCGGCCGGGCCGGAGAAGAAGGCCCCGCACGCTACGAGCAAGCCTGTGGGGGCGCCTCCTCACGAGATGAAGGAGGAGAGAGCTGAGCGAGCGTCTCCTCGAGCTTGAGGTAGTGGGAACCGCGCCAATAGGGCTTGGCGCACGAGGTGCACCGGTAGTATTTCTTCCCGCCAATTCGCAACCTTCGGGGGAATGCGAGGGAAGACCCCCTCCTTAGCCACTGAGATGAGCATACCGTTGCACACTAGGTCCTCGAGCACATTAGAGTGCAAAGTATCGAACCCCAGGAGCCGGAGGAGCCGGGCGAGCTTCCCCAGGTGAACATCGGCCACGAATCTGCTCCGTCGGAGCGGCCTCTCTCGCAGACGGGTCACCGAGGTGATGTCCAAGCTTTCCCATACTGGGTAAACAGCCATCCGCTCCCCCGCTCTCAAGCGATGAGAGAACCCCACCAGGGGAAGGAAGCCATTAAGCTCCCCATAGAAGCGGAAGTGCGCGATAGCCATGAACGATCTCTGCAAGGCTGCACACGGTCTATGATTAAGGGATCCGGAAGATGGCCTTAGCCCGGTCCACTTGGTCCACGGTGAAGATGATCTGGTTCTTCTCCACGGTGCAGTAGCAGGAGAGCACATTGATTCCCTCTTCAGCCAGGCGCCCAAGGATCGTCGCCAACTGGCCGGGCTGGTGAGGCAGGCTCATCATCAGCGCCTCCCGCTCCTCGAACTCGATCCCCTTGGACCTCAGCACCTTGCGGGTCTTGTCCGGATTGTCGGTGACGATGGCGATGACCCCTTCGTCAAGCACGGTCAGCCCCGCAACCGCCTCTAGGTTCACATGTTCTGCCCCCAGGGCAGCGGCCACATCCTGCAATGCTCCGGGATTATTCCCCAAGATGAACGAGAACTCCTGCACCTTAAATCACCTCCGGTCAGGATCTTATCACATGGGAGATAGGCTTTGCACGCCCTTGGAGTGAGCTCATCAGCTTCTCCAGGACTGAAAGGTCGAGCTCGAGCGGTTTGGAAAGCCGGTATCTTTGCCGCAGCCGCTGGAGTTGGGCCACCAAGCGGAACGGGGCTAGAGTGTCGGCTGGGAAGAGCCGGGGCGAGATGCCCAGAAGCTCCAGCTCCCCGTGTTTAGAGGCGAGCTCGAGCCAGCGCTCGAGAGCCGGTGTATCGGGCGAGCTCGCGAACGAGGGGAGCACGGTCAGGTAGATCTTCTTGAACTCCTTCCCTTCGAGGAACTCCCGAGCGAAGGCCAGGCTATCTTCAGTGTTGAAGGGGAGCCAGAGGGCCGGCAGGCCAGTCTGGACATTGGTCCGAGGGTTCTGGTGGTTGAAGGAGTCGAGGAAGACCATCTCCCTCCTTGAGCCCTCGCATTCAAGGTAGGCACGGTAGGCGAGGAGGCTGTATTCCTGGGGATGAGAGAGACCGATCTCCAGGACCTCGATCCCCCGGCGGGCGGCAAGATCCCTAACCGCGGAGGCGAACCCATCCGGGCAGCCCCATTCGGACTCTCGGCGCTCTTGCAAAGGAAGATCCAAATCCCATCGCTTGAGATATTCCTGGGGGGAGACCCCGCCCAGCCCCCCTATCTGGAGGAAGAACCTCTCAGTTACCATATACTGCGGCCAGTGATAGCTGCAATTGATGAGGATAATCCTCCCTTGAGGGGAGAGGTTCTCCAGGATGAAGCCTTGATAGGGCTGGGGCAGCTCCAAAAGCTTGATCCTGATCCGATTCACATACTTGACGAGGTTCCGATCATGGAGGGGATCATAATGGTTAATGACCTCGAACTCTTCGCCTTCTTGGAGGATCATCTCAGCCAATCCTCGACCGAACTCTTGATAGGCTTTCAGATCATCGGGGTCAATAGGAGGTCGGGCGAAGCTGATCCCGAAAGATGAGGTTAAGAAGGGTGCGCGGAGCAGAGCGGCCAGGTGGGCAATCCCCCCATTGGGAGAGCCGACCATGATCGCTTTGTATCCTTGCTTCCTGACTGGATATTGCCTGACACACCATTCACATAGCGAGTCGACCTTAAAGCCTTCTAACGACTTGGGCGAGTTCCCCACCCCTAGGGACATCCCCCATTCGACCCCCCCGATTCTCAAGTCCTCAGGGAGGAGGGAGAGTAGCCAGAGGTAAAGCTGGCTCCCCGGAGGGTAGCACTCCAGGATGGATTCCCCTCTGCCGGTCAGGGCCTCAGCCACCTCGCGGACGACCCTTGTCCCAGAGTCGAAGCGCTCGACCCTGAGCCCCGGCCGCTGCCCCCTTCCAGCCGCTGCCGCACCTATGATGATGGTATGGGGAGGGAGAGCCAGAGCGATCGCTCCCACGCCGAGGGCCTTGAGGAACTCCCGCCTGGTAAGCTTCATGGGCGGTCAGTGAAGGAACTCCCCCATCTTCTTGAGCAGGGACTCGGCCTCCTTCTTCGCCTCCCTGTTCCAGAAGGGCCATCTCCCGATAGGGGCCTCCAGGACGAAAGTGAGCTCCCGCTCGATCAGCTCCCGATCCCTGATCCCGTTCATCCTGCCGAAGAGATCGTAGGTGAACCCCCAATACTGGGCATAGACGACATGGTTCTCTAAGTAATAGAAGTCGAGCTCGATAGCCCTCTCCAGGTGCTTCTTCCCCTCTTCAAGATCCCCGCCGAGGAAGGCCGGAGTGGTCACGAGCAATGCCCCGAGGGCATTATGGCAACTCCCACCCCAATAGGTCTCATCGACCTCAAGGCAACGCTCGAACATCGCTTTGACCTTGCCGACATTGGCCATCCCCTGTAAGGGGTCGTAGCCGAAGAGAGCCCCCCAGTTGTCGGCTGTCCATAGGAGGGCCGCGGGATCGGTCACAAAGCTCAGGGCCCTCTTGAAATCTCGGGCCTGCCACTGGGCGAAGCCCCGGTGGAGCGCCAAGCTCCGGAAGCCATAATCCTTGCCCTTCGCAAAGAGCTCCCGGTCCTCCAGAGCATCCCCCGTGCTGAAGGTGGTCAACTCATAGTAAGTTTGGGCGAGCCGATCGAGGACGAAGGCCTGGGATTGGACCGGGAGCTGATCGAGGTAGGGCAGGACCGCCTCATAGTAGGAGATAGCCTCTCTCATCCTCTCCTCGATGAACCGCTCAGCGAAGGCCGCATTGGCCTTAGCGATCAACTCGTCTGGGGAATCCACTAGCACTAGAGAGCCCTCCGCCGCCCAGATTGCAGACAACCCCAGGCCCAGGGCGAAGAGGATTAGTATCGCCGCATGACCTCTCATCATCCAATCACCCTTTCTGCCCAAAGATATGGCTTCACTCACTCCTCGAGCTCGCATTACAAGGTATCCTGTCGGATGAAACCATGATCCAGGGCGAAGCGGATGAGCTCGGCCGTGCTGTGGAGCCTGAGTTTCCTCATGATCCGCAAGCGATGGCTCCGGACCGTCTCGGGACTCCGATGGATGATCCCAGCAATCTCAGAGGTGGTGCGGCCCTCGGCGAGCAACTGGAGGACCTCTCGCTCCCGCGGGGTGAGGAGCCCGAGTTCCCCTCCATTTGGGGGGCCACTCTGAGCCGCGGCCACGATCTCGGCCAGGACCGGCTGGGCGAAGTGGTAGCCCCCGCGGGCGACCTCGCGGACCGCCGCGACCAGTTCCTCGGCGGCCTCCTCCTTGAGGAGGTAGCCCCGGACCCCGGCCCGGAGGGCCTCGCGGATATATCCAGGGTCCTTATACATCGAGAGGAGGATGACCCGCACTGTCGGGGCGAGACTGGCAAGCTGTCTGGCAGCCTCCAGGCCATTCAGCCGCGGCATGGCGATATCGAGGACCGCCACCTCGGGCCGGAGTTCTTCGATCAACCCCAAGGCCCGATAGCCGTCCTCGGCCTCGGCGACGACCTCGAACCCCTCCCGCTCCAGGAGGGCCCGCAGCCCCTGCCGGACGAGGGTATGATCGTCGGCTAGCAAGACCCTAACCGCCTCCATGGCCTCATTCTACCGGATGGAGGGGCGCGATGGGATACCGGCGGGCTATCAACAGTAAGGTTCTACTCGCCGGAGCACCCTAGAAGCTCACCCCATCGGGAGAATTTGATGATAATCCCACCCCAGCTAAGATCGCCCATCTTGTTGGCATATCCCTCTCAATCCCTCAGCGGCTCTCGGTATCGGAACGTTTTCCTGCGCCCCTCCCTGAAGAAAGGAAGAGTTACTTCCACGCCGGCACTTGGCTGGGGTCAACAGGACAACCCAACGCTTCGAACTCCGGCTTGGTCAGGTAGTGCAGTATCGGGTGATAGGGTCCCATCACGCCCGGAGCGTTTTGACCGATCAGGGTCGGATCGTATGCGTCTTCAGACCACGAACCGATTGACCACGGAACGAGTTTGTCAGTTGGGACATAGGGATTTGAAGCGTGGTCAGGATAAACGCTCAACCAGCGAATCAGTATTTCCTGCGGTTCCTCCGGACCACGGGCTTGCCAGGTGACGCCGCAGTCGGGGCGGGCATTCGACGGCTTGTTCTCCGGACGCGACAGGACGATGATGTAGTCGTAGTTCTGGTCAACCGCGATCTCATCGTCCATGATACAGCCATAGATCACGCCCCGGTATCTGCCTTGCGGACCATGTCCAGCATGGCAGAGCGACCAGAAGCGCAACTCCGCCGCTTGCATCGTCGCTTCGCCGTGACGAGTTTGAGGCGTGATCGGCAAACGACCGGTGAAAACCAGCACCTTGCCGGTGCCGATGACGGTCGGACGGGTCAGGTAGTTAATGTACGGCACCAGAGTTGTGCCAGGCGTCAAATTGCCGGGCGGGGTCTGATTGGGTCCACGATTGTAGAAGCAGACCCGCTCGCCACGGATTTCCCGCCGTGCTTGCTCGATCGGGCGGTTGCCCCAAGGTTCTGCCTGCTGGATGCCCCACCCTTCGGCATACATCGTGAAGCCGTCGAACATCTTGTACCAACCCAAATATGATCCGATAATCGGCGGGGGGTCCACCGGCCTGGTCTCCTGACCGGTGACCGGGCAGGTGTCGCGCCGTACCATCTCCGTCTTGTCTGCCTGGAGCCAGAATGTTTCTCCGCTGCTCAGACGCAGGAGCACTTTGGGGAGTGCGACGCCAGCCAGCGGGCCGGTTCCTAGATCAGGGGCATAGTAGCGCAGCCAGAGGATGGAGGGAATGGGGACGCCTTGCCCGGTGGGACCGGAAGTCGCCATCGGTCCGCCGACGCGGCGATTACCCGGGGCGCGAAACTCGGGCGCGCGCATGGCCTGCGGATTCAGGTCAGAGGCGTTACCCATTTCCAAATCAAAGGTGGCGTGATAATGGCGTAATGAAGCGTTGCGATCAGCTCCCGTGCGGAAAGGATTGGTGTGACCCGGGTCGGGTTCGATGTCCACGTCAACCAGGGGCACTTCGTTCTGGCCAAGGTTGCTGGTGACCGGGTGTCGCGGATCGAAGGGCTGTTGAATCTGAAAATCCATGAATCGTGCGTGAGGGAAATCCCCTTCGACGATCAAGTCGCTGCCAAAAGGCGCAACGAACACAACGCGCAGGTATGTGACGTGCGGCTCGGCGTAGGCACGCATGAGGACGGGTTGAGTGAAATCGGTAGGATTGTCCCGCGCCGGAACCATGTACCACTGATCGCGGGGGTCCACTTCCTCCGGACGGAGGAGCGTCCAATCGTGCAATTTCTCATTGTCCATCGAAGGCGGTAGCAATCCCTGCGGTAGTCTGGCGTCTGCTTCCCCTCTCAACCAGCGGCGGATATAGTCTTCGAGCGCCTGGCTGATTTGCATTGCTGTCCGGTTCTGCTGGTCGAAAAAGGCCTCCCATTGTGCTGGCGTCATGGTGCAGTAGGTGGAGACTACTTGTCGCTCTGTTGCGTCGGGTAAGTCCGCGTGCCCCCAGTAATCATGAGGGAACGGTTCTTCTTCAGGTGGCAAAGGGACATTGGAGCAATCTACCGGACGGGGATAGGGTGACTCGCTGGTCGGTATGGCTGTCAGTGACATAGTGGGGTATTTCGTCGCGGCGGTTGGCGTACCTGGCGGCTGTCGATGCAAACCACAATTTGTCATCGTCATTGCGACTACGATAAGCAGGATAGGAAGCAGGAACCGCTCGTTCCGATAGCAATCAACTGGATTTGTGTTTCTTTGAAGCCAGCGGTGGTTCGCTTTCCCTTTCATTCGGTCTTCTCCTTCATAAGTGAGTATGATGAGACCGCCCAACGGTCGGGTTCAGCCGCTGCGACTGAGGTGGCGAAGCTGCCGGTTTCAATCCCTCATAGGTAGTCTAGCAACAGGGACCTTCGAGAGCCTCCAAACATACGATCCTCCGTTTCAAT
>JBBIJD010000059.1:0-10137 GCA_037446135.1 Candidatus Fraserbacteria bacterium | reverse complement strand
TTCATCCAGCGGCTTGACCCGGCCTTGCAGAAGGAGATCAAGGAGCATGGCCTGCGGAATGCGGCCCTCTTGACCGTCCCGCCGGTCGGGAGCGGCTCGGTCCTCGCGGGTGTCTCCTCGGGGATCGAGCCCCTCTTCTCCTTGAGCTATGTCCGCCGCTCCGAATCCTTGGGCCAGGAGGAGTTCCATGTCCTCCACCCCCTCGTTCGGGATTACCTGGCCCGGCAGGGGCTCGAGGAGAGCGAGCTTCCCGCCGCCCTCCCGCCAGAGTTCGTCACGGCCCACGAGATCGCCCCGGAGATGCGGATCAAGATGCAGGCGGCGATCCAGAAGCACATCGACCATGCCATCTCCAGCACGGTCAACCTCCCCAAGGAGGCGACCCCTCAGGATGTGGAGCGGATCTATCTCGAGGCCTGGCGGCAAGGCTGCAAGGGTGTGACAGTCTACCGGGAGGGCTCGCGCCAGGGGATCATGCTCACTGAGAGGGAGGCCGCGCAGGCCCGGGAGCCCCTCCGCCGGCAGGCCCGCCTCCCCCGCTCCCGCCCGAAGGTGGTGAAGGGGAAGACTTATAACTTCAAGACGGAGATGGGGAGCCTCTTCGTGACGGTCAACGAGGACGAGCACGGCCCATTCGAGGTCTTCGTCCAGCTGGGTAAGTCCGGCTCGGCCTCGATGGCCTTCACTGAGGCGATCGGGCGGCTGATCTCGCTCGCCCTGCGGAGCGGGATCAAGCCGAGCGCGATCATCGACCAGTTGCAGTTGATCCGCGGCTCACGCCCGATCATCCAAGAGGATGGGGAGATCGTCTTCTCCGTCCCGGACGCGATCGCCAAGGCCCTGGCTGAATACCTCAAGGGCGGGGAGCAACTGAAGCTGATCGAGAATCATGGACCGCCCCCGCTCAAGCTCCTCCCGACCAAAGAGGCGAAGGAGGACGGGAAGAAGGAGTTGGACCTCTGCCCCATGTGTGGCGGGGTCTTGCTCTTCACCGGGGGGTGCTACCTCTGCCAGGATTGCGGCTATACCAGGTGCGATTAGGCTGGGGGCGAAAGCTCCTTAAGGAGGAGCTCGCGGGCCAGCTTCGGGTTGGCTCTCCCTTTGGTCTTTCTCATCAATTGGCCGAGGAGGAAGCTCAGGGCCCGCCCCTTCCCGTTAAGGTAGTCGGCGACGGCCTGGGGGTTCTCGGCGATGACCGCGGTCACGGCCGCGCTCAGCTCGTCCGCATCCGAGATCTGGAGCAGTTCCCTCCCCTTGAGGAGCTCCTCCGGCCCCTTCCCGGTCCGAAAGGCCTCGGCCAGTAATTCCTTCCCCGCGGTCCGGTTGAGCTTCCCCTCCTCGACCAGCCGCAAGATGCGGGCGAAGTCGGCCGGCCTGAGCCTAAGTTCGCCCTCCTTCGCCAGCCGGAGGAGCTCGGTCATCATCCAATTGCTCACTTCCTTCGGATTGGGATAGAGCCGGACGACCCCCTCG
Source organism: Candidatus Fraserbacteria bacterium (assembly GCA_037446135.1). GTDB lineage: Bacteria > Bipolaricaulota > Bipolaricaulia > RBG-16-55-9 > JANLFV01 > JANLFV01. The sequence continues at coordinate 8,664 of JBBIJD010000059.1, read as the reverse complement.
AAGTAGTCCGCGATCTCCTTCTCCTCGGTGAGGACCGCGATATCGTATTCCGGGAGGCCATACTCTTCCTGCCAGCGGCGGCGACGCTCCTCCGGTAGCTCCGGGAGCCCACGGCGGATCTCTTCCACCCAATCTGGCTCGATGAGCATTGGAGGGAGGTCCGGCTCGGGGAAGTAGCGGTAGTCCTCGGCCTCCTCTTTGGCCCGGATCGGGACGGCCCGCCCGCTCGTGGCATCCCAAGTGAGGGTCTGCTGCTCGACCTCTTCCCCCTCTTCCAGGAGCTCTCGCTGGCGCTCCGCTTCATAAGAGAGGGCCTCCTCGAGGGCCTTGAGCGAGTTCAGATTCTTGATCTCCGTCCGGACCCCGGCCTGACCGGCGCGGGAGAGGGAGATGTTCGCATCGCAGCGGAGCTGGCCCTCTTCCATATCGCAATCCGAGACATCGAGATAGCGGAGGGTCTGGCGGACGGACTGGAGGAGCGCACGGGCCTCCTTTGGGGAGCGGATCTCCGGCGCGGTGACGATCTCGATCAAGGGGACTCCAGCACGGTTGAAGTCGATCAGGCTCCGGCCCTCCTGGTGGACCAGCTTGGCCGCGTCCTCCTCGAGATGGAGCCGGCGGAGCCTGATTTGCCGCTCTCCCAGCCCGAGCCAACCACCGCTCGCGAGCGGCTCATCATACTGAGAGATCTGGTAGCCCTTGGGGAGGTCGGGGTAGAAGTAGTTCTTCCGAGCGAAGCTGGACCTGGGATGGATCTGGCAATGGAAGGCGAGCGCGGCCCGGACTGCCAGCTCGACCGCCCGCCTGTTCAGGACCGGCAGGGCCCCCGGCATCCCCAGGCAGACCGGGCAGGTCCGTGAGTTCGGCGGCGTCGGGCCGGCGGAGTCGGCCCGGCAGCCGCAGAATAGCTTGGTCTTAGTCTTGAGCTGGACATGGATCTCCAGCCCGATGAGGATCGTTCCTCGCGATCCACCCCTTCGGGGTCCGCCTTGGAGGATCGTTCCTCGCGATCCACCGCTCTGCGGTCCGCCATTCACCGTCTCCATCTCGGGGTATTCTACCACCTTGCCGAGGCAGCTCGCTTGCGGTATCCTCCGGGAGTCGGGGATGACCAAGATCATGAGAAGACTTGATCCAAATGAGATCCGCAAGGACTTCCCGATCCTCGCCCGCCGGATCGGAGGGAAGCCACTGGCCTATCTGGACAATGCCGCGACGACCCAGAAGCCTCGTCCAGTGCTTGAGGCGATGGAAGAATTTTACGAGCAGAGGAATGCGAATGTCCATCGGGCCGTCCACACCTTGAGCCATGAGGCGACGGTCGCATATGAGGAGGCCCATCGGAAAGTCGCGGAGTTCATCGGCGCCGCCGGGCCGGAGGAGATCATCTTCACCAGGAACGCCACGGAAGCCCTCAATCTGGTGGCCTATGCCTGGGGCTTGTGGGAGCTCCGCGAGGGGGATGAACTCCTCCTCACTGTCATGGAGCACCACTCGAACCTCGTCCCCTGGCAGGCCCTCCGCCGACTCAAAGGGGTCTCGCTCAAGTTCATCGATGTGGACGAGCGAGGCCGGCTCAAGCTCGAGGAGCTCCCCGAGCTGCTCACGAAGAGGACGAGGCTCGTCGGCTGCATCTATGCCTCGAATGTCTTGGGGACGGTCAACCCTGTGGAGGAGATCATTGAGGCGGCTCACCGCGTCGGGGCCTTGGTCCTCCTCGATGGCGCTCAGGCGATCCCCCACCTCCCGGTAGATGTGAAGGAATTGGATTGCGACTTCCTCGCCGCCAGCGGCCACAAGATGCTCGGCCCGACCGGGACCGGCTTCCTCTATGCCAAGCGAGAGCTCCTGGAGGAGATGGAGCCCTTCCTCTACGGAGGGGACATGATCGAGACCGTGACCCTTGAGGGAGCGACCTGGAACAAGCTCCCCTGGAAGTTCGAGGCCGGGACGGCCAACATCGCCGGTGGGATCGGGCTCGCTGCGGCGGTCGAATACCTAAAGAGGCTGGGGATGGAAGCGGTCTACGAGCATGAGCGGCGGCTCTTGGAGTTCGCCTGGGAGGGGCTCTCTCGCCTGGAGGGGGTCAAGCTCTACGGCCCTGCTCCAGACGAGGCCGAGCGATTGGGGATCATCTCCTTCAACCTCGAAGGGGTCCACCCCCACGACCTAGCGATGGTCCTAGATAGCGAGGGGATCGCGATCCGGAGCGGCCACCACTGCGCTCAGCCGCTGATGCGCCGGCTGGGGATGGAGTTCGCCGCCCGCGCCAGCTTCTACATCTACAACACCGAGGAGGAGGTCGAACGGCTCGCCGCGGCTGTGGAGGAGGCCCGGGCGGCCTTCCGCGTGCGGAGCTAAATCAAATGAATAAGCTCTTTCGGCGGTTGGTCTATCAATACCCGGCCCTCGATCTCCTCGTCCAGCATGCGGAGAAGGTCTGCGCGACGGTCGAGGAACTGGCCCAGGCTGTCGAGGACTACCTCGACCGGCGGCCCGTGGGTGAGCGGAGCGAGAGGGTCGCCCAGCTCGAGCATGAGGCCGACCTCCTCAAGTCTCAGGTGCGGGCCACCCTCCCACGGACCGACTCCTTCATGCCGGTCAACCGCTCGGACCTACTGGAGTTCATCTGGCAGCAGGACGAGATCGCCGATGTGGCCCAGGACGCTGCTGGGCTCCTCCCCTTGATGGAGCTTGAGCTCCCGGAGGAGCTGGCCGCCAAGTGGCGGGAGTTCCCCAAAGCCCTGCGTGAAGGGGTCAAGATCTACCGCCAGATGGCCCTGAGCTTGAAGGGCCTCCTGGAGAGGGGCTTCCGCCGGGAGGCGGTCAATCGGGCCATTGAACTCCTTGATGAGATCAACCTCCTCGAGCACCGTGTGGACATGCTCGAGAAGGACTTGATCATGATGATCTATCACCAGGGGGGGCTCGATGGCTTCGCCAAGTATCATCTGATCCAGGTCCTGCTCAAGCTCGGGGATGTCCTCGACCACATGGAGAACGCCGGCGGGCGGATCAGGATCATGGCCTCCCGCGCCTGACCCCTCAGCAAGCAGCCGATGCTCGAGATTATTCTGCTCCTCCTCGCCAGCCTTTACCTCGGCTGGAACATCGGGGCGAACGATAGCGCCAACTGTGCCGGGACCGCTGTCGGGTCGAGGCTGATCCCCTATCGCCGGGCGATGGCCTTGGTCGGGGCCTTCGCCCTCCTCGGAGCCCTCTTGGGGAGTGCCAAGGTCGTGGAGACGGTCGGGAAGGGGATCGTGGCCGCCCCACTCCCCTGGGAGGCCCTCCTCGTGGCGATGAGCTCGGCCGGGGCCTGTGTGACCCTCGCGACCTTCTTCAAGCTCCCGGTCTCCACCTCCCAGGCGATCGTCGGGGGGCTGATCGGGACCGGGCTGGCCGCCGGGGCAGAGGTGAATCCCTCCGTAGTCATCAAGATCGTCGGGGTCTGGGTCATCTCCCCGGCCCTCGCACTGGCGCTCGCCTTCGGGCTCTACCACCTCTTTGCCCTCCTCCTCCGTTCGATCCGAAGGAGTGGGTTCCTCGGCGACCTCTTAAACTGGCTGACACTCACCTCTGCCGGGTATGCCGCCTTCTCCCTCGGGGCGAACAATATCGGGAACGCCATCGGCCCGCTGGCGAATATAGGCCTCCACTCGAGCTGGATCACCCTCCTCGGGGGCCTAGCCCTGGCGAGCGGGGCCCTCACCTACGGCCACCGGGTGACCGAGACGGTCGCCTCCGGAGTTGTAGCCCTCGACCCATTGAGCGCCTTCGCCACCCAGACCGCGATCGCGCTCGTCGCCCACGGGTTCGCCTTCGCCGGGGTCCCGATCTCAACCTCTCAAGCGATCGTGGGGGCCCTGGCGGGGATTGGGCTGGTCAAGGGTGTCCGGACCGTCAGCTACGAGATGTTAGTCATGATCGGGATCGGCTGGGTCGCCACACCCGCGCTCGCCGGGCTCTTAGCCTTCGGGCTATGGGAGCTCATCTCCTGGGGCTAGACGAATCTTAGGACATAGTGGAAGTAGAGGTAGAAGACGGGGATAGCGAAGAGGAGCCCGTCGATCCGGTCGAGCATCCCCCCATGGCCTGGTAATAGTCCTCCTGAATCTTTAACGCCGGCCAGTCGCTTCAGCTTCGACTCGAAGAGGTCTCCAGCTTGCATGGCCGCGGAGACGAGCAGGGCCAGGGCGAAGATATGAGGGATCCAGGCCGGCCAATTGACCCAGATCGGGGTGAGATTGGCCCCCACAAGCGCGAAGAAGAAGCCCCCAATCGCCCCCTCGATGGTCTTCTTCGGGCTGATGCGCGGGGCGAGCTTATGCCGGCCGAACCGTGAGCCGATAAAGAAGGCCCCGATATCATAGCTCCAGCCCATGACCAACAGGAGCATCGCGTAGAGCCAGCCGGCGTAAGATGGGGCGCGGTAGATGAGGTAGAAGAAGTGGAGGAGCCAGGGGATATAGGCCAGCCCGAAAGCCGCTGCTAAGCTCCGCTTGACTCCCCTTGGCTGGGGGAGATACCAGAGGATCGGGAGGAGGAAGACGGCCGTGACGGCGAGGACTAAGTGCAGGCCGCGGAAGAAGACATAAACGAATTCCAAGAAGGCGATCAGGGCGAGATAGGAGTAACGCTCCAGCAGCAGGCCCAGCCGCTCGATCAGCCCGAGATACTCGATCCCCGCGAGAAAAGCTACTAAAGTCAGGAAGAGCCCGACGGCCCAGTCGACCTGGAGGAGCTTGGCGAAGAAGAAGAGGGCCGTGATCGAGGGGATGAGGATGATCGAGGTGAGGACCCGTTTAGTCAGCTCGCTCAATGATCCTGGCTCTCCCCGAGCCCGCCGAACTTCCTCTGCCTCGATTGAAAGGCCTCGACCGCTTGGAGGAGCTCCTCGGGAGTGAAGTCCGGCCAGAGGGTCTTCGTGACCCAGAATTCGGCGTAGGCCGACTGCCAGAGGAGGAAGTTCGAGATTCGCTCCTCCCCACTAGTCCGGATCAGGAGGTCAGGATCAGGGAGCTCGGCGGTGTAGAGGTAACGCCGGAAGAGGGCCTCATCGATCTTGGAGGGGATAGTCCCTGCGGCGAAGTCCTGGAGGAGTCGCTCCACGGCGCGGAGGATCTCCTGCCGCCCGCCATAGTTGATCGCCAGGCTCAGATGGAGCCGCTCATTCTCCCGGGAGAGAGCCAAGGCCCGCTCCAGCCCCCGACGGACCCGAAGAGGGAGGCCATCGAGCTCCCCGAGGACCCGGAGCCGGACCCCGTTCTCCATCAACTGATCGAGATTCTTCTCCATGAAGTCGGCCAAGAGCTCCATGAGGGAGTCGACCTCCTCCTTCGGGCGGCGCCAGTTCTCCTTGGAGAAGGCGAAGAGCGTCAAGTATTTAATCCCGAGCTCTCTCCCCACGAACTCCACGATCTTCCGGGCCGTCTCCAGCCCGGCTCGATGGCCCGCGGTCCGGGCCTCGCCCCGCCGGCGGGCCCAGCGCCCGTTCCCGTCCATGATGATCGCCAAGTGCTGGGGTAACCCCTGGGCCTTGGCCCGGGCGATCCGCTCCTTCAACTCCGAGGCGACCTCAATCCCCATCGTGGTCTCGTAAGAGTTCCCCTACCAAGTATAGCGAGCCGGTGACGCAAAGCAGGTCAGCTTCGCCAAGCTTCTCCTGAGCCAGCCGGAAGGCCTCCCTCGCGGGAAGGAGCGCTCGGGCGGGCTTGCCGTATCTTGCGGCGAGGGCACACAATGAGTCCGGCTCGCTCGCGCGGTAGTAGTCCGGCTTAGTGAAGAAGAGCTCGTTGAACCAGGGGAAGAGCACCTCCGCGATCGCCTCGAGTTCCTTATCCCGCATCACCCCGAAGAGGAGGAGCCTCCGGCCGCCCGCGAGAAAGCGCTCGTAGTATAGCTCAAGGCCGGCGCGGAGAGCCCGGGCCCCGCTAGGGTTGTGGGCCCCATCTAAAATGATGTAAGGCTGCTTTTGATAGACTTGGAACCTTCCGGGCCAGCGGGCCCGCTCCAGGCCCCTTCGGACGACCTCATCCGGGAGATCCAGCGAGCGACGGAGGACCTCGATGGCCTTTAAGGCTATGATCAGATTCTCCCGCTGATATGGCCCGAGCAGGCCGAGCTCGACTCTACCCCAGCCCGCGGCTGCAAACTCCTGCCGGTCCCAAGTGAAGTCGAGCAGATCCGCTGCACCATCGGCCAAGATCAGCTCGGCCCTCACTGCCTCGCACTCCCGAGCGATAATCTCCAGGAGCTCTTGCCTCCTCTCGCCGGTCACGAGGGGGACCCCGGGCTTGGCCAGCCCGGCCTTCTCCCAAGCCACATGCTCTAGAGTCGGGCCGAGGAGGTCCAGGTGGTCCCGCTCCACATGGGTGATGATCGCCACGAGCGGATGAATAACATTGGTAGCATCGAATCGTCCGCCGAGCCCGACCTCGATCACCGCTAGATCCACCTCCCGCTCACGGAGGTATTGAAAGGCCAGGGCCGTGAGGACTTCGAAGACCGTGGGCTTATCGCTCATCTCCTCAATGATCGGGCGGAGCCGCTCCAGGAGGGCGGCGAAATCTTCCCCGGAGATCCATTCTCCATCGATCCTGATCCGTTCCCGCCAGTCGAGGAGATGAGGCGAGGTATAGGCCCCGACCCGTAGGCCCGCTTCCCTCAAGATCGAGGCGAGCATCGCTACGATCGAGCCCTTCCCGTTCGTCCCGCCGACATGGACCGTCACAAGGTCGAGATGAGGATCTCCCAGCCGCTCCAGGAGGTAGGAGACCCTCTCCAGGCCGGGCTTGACCTCCCGGGAAGGGAGGCTCTCGAGATAGGCACATGCGGCTTTATAGTCCATCCCTCAGGAGGTTGCCCCTCTCCCCAGGATCTGGAGATTCTTCCTCAGCCGGTCGGCCCGCTGGCGGAACTCCCCGGCCTTGGCTCGCTCCTTCTCGATGATCTCCTGGGGGGCCCGCTTGAGGAACCTCTCGTCTTCCAGCTTGCGCAGGCTCGAGTCCAGCTCGCGCTCGACCTCCGAAAGCTCCCGCTCCAGCCTGGCCCGCTCCTTGGCGATGTCGATCAGCCCCTCAAGTGGGAGGAAGACTTCTGCTCCCTCGAGGATGATCCTCGGGGCCGCCTCGGGCCGGGGGAGATCGGGGCCGACCTCGAACTCCTGGACCCCGGCCAGCTCGCGGAAGAAGATCCAGTTGGCCTCGACCAGTTCCTTGAGCCCCTGGTCCTCGGCCCGAATGATCGCCCTTGCGGGGGCCTGGGGCGGGACATTCATCTCAGAGCGGATCGTCCGGATCGCCGAGATCAGTTCTTGCAAGGTCGCCATCTTCCGCTCGACCTCCTGGTCGAGCCACTCCCTCTCGGCCTTGGGGAAGGGGGCGATCATCACCGACTCCGCCTCCTTGTAGGAGAGGAGCTGCCAGATCTCCTCGGTGATGTAGGGGATGAAGGGGTGGAGCATCTTCAGGATCGCCACGAGGGAATGGTAGAGGACCTCCTGGGCGGTCCTCTTCCTCTTCTGATCAGGGCCATAGAGCCGGGGCTTGATCATCTCGAGATACCAGTCGCAGAAGTCGTGCCAGACGAAGTTATAGAGCCCCTCGGCCGCGAGGTTGAAGTCATAACTTTCGAGATCCTGGCGCAGCTCGGCGATCTGGCGGTTGAGGCGGGAGAGGAGCCAGAGGTCAGAGAGCTCCAGGGCCTCGCGGGCGAAGCCTTGGGGCTTGAACCCCTCGAGGTTCATTAATGCCAGGCGAGCGGCGTTCCAGATCTTGTTCAAGAACTTCCGATACCCCTCGAGGTCACGCATCGAGAGGCGCATCTCCTGGCTCCGGCTAAAGGAGGCAGCGAGGGTGAACCTCAGGGCATCCATCCCATATTTCTCTCGCAATTCGAGCGGGTCAACCCCTGTCCCCAACGACTTGCTCATCCTCCTTCCGCGCTCGTCCCTGACCGTGGGATGGAGGAGGACCTCCCGGAAGGGGATCTCCCCCATGAAGTGGAGGCCCATCATGATCATCCTCGCCACCCAGAAGAAGAGGATCTCCGGGGCGGTCGAGAGGATGGCCGTGGGGTAGAAGAACTTTAGCTCCGGGGTCTCCTCAGGCCAGCCCATCACCGAGAAGGGCCACAGGGCTGATGAGAACCAGGTGTCGAGCACATCCTCGTCCTGGTAGAGGTCCTTCGAGCCGCAGGCCGAGCACTCTTGCGGGACCTCCCGGCTCACCGTCACCTCATGGCAATCACGGCAATACCAGGCCGGGATCCGGTGGCCCCACCAGAGCTGACGGGAGATGCACCAGTCCTTAATATTCTCGAGCCAGTCGAAGTAGACCTTCTCCCAGTTCTTAGGGATGAGGGCGATCTGCCCGGAGCGGACGGCCTCGATCGCCGGCTTGGCCAACTCCTCCATCTCCACGAACCACTGGGTCGAGATCAGCGGCTCGATCGCCGTCCCGCAGCGCTCACAGTGCCCGACGGCATGAGTGTAGTCCTCGACCCGCTCGAGAAGCCCCTCCCGCTTTAGGTCCTCCAGGATGCGTGCTCGGGCTTCATACCGGTCGAGGCCGGCATACCTCCCGGCGTTCTCGTTTAAGGTGGCGTCGCCATTGAAGATGTTGATCTTCTCGAGCTTGTGGCGCTCGCCGATCGAGAAGTCCG
>JBBIJD010000058.1:0-10274 GCA_037446135.1 Candidatus Fraserbacteria bacterium | reverse complement strand
GGAGGAGGAAGGCCCGCTGGGCCGCGCCGTAGGCGATCGGGAGGGTCGTGGTCATTAAGGGGAGGCCGAGGGTGAGCAGCGGGCCGAGGAGTGCCAGCGAGGCGGTCGACTTGAGGACCCCGGCGATCGAGACGAGGGCCAAGACGAAGCCAATCCCTTCGGGTGCGCCCAGCCCCCTTGCGCGGAGGAACCAGCCGAACAGGAGGCCGAGAAGGCTGATCACCAGCGCTAGGGCAAAGATAAGTGACTGCCCTTGGAAGAGACCGACGATCAGAAAGACCGAAGCCGTGAGGAGGGCGATCTTCAGCCCCGTCCGCCCTTCCCGCCAGGAGCTGATTAACCCTAGGGAGTGGGAGACCGCGGCGATCCAGGCCAGTGTGACCGGGAGACTGAGCCCCGTAAGGTAGATGAATCTTCCCGAAGGGCCGGTGATGAACGCGATCCTGAACCCGGAGAAGTAGGCGATCAACCCGGCGAGCAAGATCCCGGGGAATCGGAGCCAGGGCCTCCCCCACCTCTTCTGAAGGGCATCGCTGAGGAGGAGCAGCGCCAGGCCCGCGCCCAGGCCGAGGAGCCGCTGGTCTGGGCCGACAAGGATCAGCAAGAGTGGCAGGGCCAGCAGGCTCCAAGGAAGCACGCCCCCCTTGCGGGAGGCGGAGGCCAGCCCCAAGATGAGCGAGAGCCCTAGGACCAGCACTAGTGCCATCGGCTTCAATTAAAGCCGGGAGACGAGCCGGGCCAAAAGAAGGAGGTTAGGGGGAGAGTTGACCTTTGTCCCTGGCTCCTTACTTCCCCACGCAGAAGTCCGCGAAGATCCGGTCGATGACCTCTTCCGTGAGGTTTTCACCCGTCAGCTCGCCTAAGATCGCCAAGACCTCTTCCAGCCCGATCGCTAGGAGGTCCAGGGTCACACCAGCGGCCGCCTCGGCCCGGAGGCTTAAGAGGGCCGCCCTCGCCCGCTGCAACAGATCCCTTTCACGGATGTTGAGAAGGAAGAGCCCCTCGGGCCGCTCCAGCCGCCCGGCCCAGACCAGCTCGACCAGGCGCTCCTTCAGCTCTTCCAGGCCGTTCCCGAACTTGGCCGAGATCTCGAGGACCGCTTCAGGCTCGGGCTCGAGTCCCAGGGCCTGGACGGCCTCCGCCGCGGGGAAGCCCCTCCCCAGGTCGAGCTTATTCAGCAGGAGGAGGGACCGCTTCCCCCGGATCCGAAGGGCGATCTCCCGGTCCTCTAAAGTGAGCGGCTCGCTCCCATCGAGCATGAAGAGGACCAAGTCCGCTCCCTCCGCGGCCTTGAGCGCCAGCTCCACCCCGATCCGCTCCACCTCATCCTCGACCGGGCGGACCCCAGCGGTGTCGATCAGTTTGAAAGGGACCCCCTTCAGTTCAATCCACTCTTCGATCCGGTCCCGGGTCGTCCCCGGGAAGGGGGTGACGATCGCCCGCTCCTCCTGGAGGAGGGCGTTCAAAAGCGTCGACTTGCCCACATTCGGCCGGCCGATGATCGCCACCGCTAGGCCCTCGCGGATGATCCGCCCATCCTGGCCATGCTCTAAGAAGGACTCGATCTGGGAGAGGACCGCTTCGATCTCCAAAAGGAGGCGCGCTCGGGGGAGGGCCTCCTCCTCATACTCGGGGAAGTCGAGCCCGACCTCGATCCCGGCCAGTAGCTCCAGGAGCTTCTCACGGAGCGCCCTGATCGGACGGGAGAAGCGCCCCTCGAGCCGGTCCAGCGCCAATTCCAGGCCGAGCTCGGTCTTGGCCCGGACGATGTCCAGGACCGCCTCGGCCTGGTCGATCGTGATCCGACCGTTGAGGAAAGCCCGTTTGGTGAACTCCCCCGGCTCGGCGGGACGGGCCCCACAAGCCAGGACCAATTCTAGGACCCTTCTCAAGGGGACGATCCCCCCGTGACAATTGATCTCCACCACATCCTCGCGGGTGTAGGTCCTCGGGGCCCGCATCACCGTCACGAGGACCTCATCGACCTTTCTCCCCTCGTCCTCGATGAGGCCGTAATGGATGGTGTGCGTCGGGACATCCCTCAGGGCGAGCCCCTTCGGCGAGCGGAAGATCCGCTCGACGATCTCGATCGCCTGCGGGCCGGAGAGGCGGACGATCCCGATCCCACCCTCTCCAAGGGGGGTCGAGATCGCCGCGATCGTGTCAGCGAGAGGATCGCCCCTCACAATCCGCCCCTGCAAGGTCTCTCTCACTCCCAGCGGTCCATCCCCTCCCTTCGGGAGCCCGGCCTTCATTGGGAGGTCGGCTCGATGATCACCCTCCGCTCTGCGCCCTTCCCCTCGGAGTAGGTCCGGACCCCGGCGAAGTCGGCCAGGGCCTCGTGGATCGCCTTCCTCTCCCAGGGCTCCATCGGATTGAGCCGGATCCGCTTGTGGTCCCGTTTCGCCTCCTCGGCGAGCTTCAGGGCCGTCTGCCGGAGCTCCTCTCGCCGCCGAGAGCGGTAGTGATCGATGTCGAGGTGGACTCGCAGGTTGGCGCGCCCCCCCTCTTTCAGGCACCGCCTGAGCGCGAGCTCGAGGAGGTAGCCAAGGGCCCGGATCACCGCCCGGTCCTGGCCGGAGAAGATCGTGAGCCCCTGGAGGTTGACCACCAGCTCGCCGTCCTCCTCTTGGAGCTCCAGTTCGACCGGCTCGCCCAGGATCTTCAATAGCCCTGAAAGATATTCGCGGATCGCCGCCTCAATTTCGGGCCTCATCGCTCCCCTCCCCCGGCCCCACCTCGGGCTCGAGTGCCACCGGCCCGAGCCGCCCGAGCTCCCGGTTGATCAGCCACTGCTGGCCGATCTGGAGGATGGTGGTGAAGAGCCAGTAGAGCCACATCCCCGCGGGGAAGCTCTTCAAGAGGAAGCCCATGAAGATCGGCATCCCCAGGATGAGGAGCCAGTTCGGCCTCTGCCCCCCCGTGGTGGGGGTGAAGAGCCAGCTCTGGAGGATCATGGCCAGGACATTCAGGACGACGATGATGTAGTATGGGTCCGCGACGGAGAGGTCAGCCATCCAGAGGAAACCCGGGGAGAGGTGGACCCGCTCGGCGGAGTAGAGGATCGCCTGCCAGAGGACATAGAGGATGGGGAACTGGATCAGTAGGGGGAGGCAGCCGGAGAGGGGGTTGATCCCCTCCTTCCGATAGAGCTCCATCATCTTCTTCTGGAGGAGTTCCCTCTCGTCCTTGTAGCGCTGCTGAAGCTGCTGGAGGCGCGGCCCGAGCCGCTGCATCTTGGCCATCGAGTAGTATTGCTTCCGCATCAAGGGGAAGAGGATGATCCGGACGACGATGGTGAAGAGGATGATCGCCCAGCCATAGTTCCCTGTGGCGGCGTAGAGCCAGTCGAGGAAGCCCACGATCCCGATCAGGGCCCAACTGAATGGTCCGACATCGACGAGCCTCTCCAGCCCCGAGAGCCGGAGCAGGGCCCACTTCGGCCGCCCGGCGTAGAGGATGAAACGGTAGTGCCGTTCCTCTCCGGGGGAGAGCTCGAGCCCCTCAGCCCTGATCCCCAGGACCTTCCGCCCACGCCCGTCCAGCTCGAGGCTCGGAGCGAAGCCCGCCTCCTGGCTCCCCAACTTCAGGAAGAGGACCGCTGACTTAGCCACTACTCCCAGGCCGTCGAACCGCCCGTAGCTTGCGGGCACGGTCTCCGTCCGCTCCCCATCGAAGAGGTAGCGGACCTCTCCGGTCACGAACTTCCCCAGCAGGACCTGGAATTGATCGGTCCCCAAGAGGAGCTTGAGCCACGCGATGGAGAGCTCCGTCCCGCCGGAATTGCTCAAGATCAGCTCACAGTCGACGGTGTAAGAGGGGTCATCGTGGATGGTGTAGATCTTCTTCACCGTGAGGGCCCCGGCGGCCTTAGCGAACTCGAGCTGGACCATCTCCTCTTCCCTCTTGAGGAGACGATACTCCCATGGCCCCTCCAGGTTTAGGCCGGCCAGCCTCAGTGTGAAGGGGAAGATCCCCTCGGGGGCGAAGCTCCGGGAAAGGCTCTTCGGGTCGGTCGTAGCATCGGCGATCATCTCATCTTTCCGCTGGCCGTAGGGGGCGAAATAGAGGAAGGCGCTCTTCAGCTCACCGGCCTCTGTAGAGAAGAGGTAATCGGCCAGCCCGGTCCGGATTTCAATGTCATAGTAGCCCTCACGCTCGTGGACCAGCGGCTCGGCCAGCCCGGCCCTCCGGGCGGCCCCGAGCGCATGGCCGGCCGCTAGCAGGCTCAGGATTAAGAGCATGGATAACAGTAATATGGCAGTCCTAGGCATCGATCTCTGTCCGCCTCCCGCACACTAAGCTCTTGCTTGCAGAGTAGTGTAATCGACCGGGGGAGAGGGTTTCAACCGATTGCTTTTCCCAAATGGTGTGGGTAAACTAAAGCGATGTTCACCGGGATCATCGCCGGGTTAGGCCAAGTCCAGGCCCTCACCTCGGGGAGATTGGTGGTCTCCCCGCCGAAGGAGCTCCTCCCCCGATTGGGCGGGAGCATCGCCGTCAACGGGGTCTGTCTCACCGCCTCCGAGGTGAACGGAGCAGATCAGGATCAGTGGTTCGCGGCGGACTTGAGCCCGGAGACACTGGCCCGGACGAACCTCGGCTCGCTCCGGCCTGGGGAGCGGGTCAATCTCGAGCTCCCTCTTTTGGCCGAAGGGCGCATCAGCGGCCACTTCGTCCTCGGCCATGTCGATACCGTTGGGGAGATCATCTCCATCGAGCCCCAAGGGGGCTCTTACCTCTTCTCCTTCGCCGTCCCGCCCCGGTTCGACCACCTCTTGGTAGAGAAGGGCTCAGTGGCCGTGGATGGGATCAGTCTCACCGCCTTTAACATCCGGGAGGGACGGTTCGATGTGGCGGTCATCCCTCACACTTATAGGGTCACCAACCTCCAGGACCGGCGGCCTGGAGACCCGGTGAACATCGAGTTCGACATCCTCGGGAAATATGTGGCGAAGCTGCTCAGTCTGAAGGAGGGTCCATAGGCATGGTCTTCGATCCGCTAGAAGAGGTGATCGAGGCGATCAGGCGCGGGGAGATGGTGATCGTCGTCGACGATGAGGAGAGAGAGAATGAGGGGGACCTGGTGATGGCCGCGGAGCGGGTCACCCCGGAGAAGATCAACTTCATGACCAAATTCGCCCGGGGGCTGATCTGCGTCCCCCTGACCGAGGAGCGGGCCGATGAACTCGGCCTCTTCCCGATGGTCGGGGGCGAGCGGGGAGGGGAGGCCAATTTCACCGTCTCCGTCGATGCTAGGTTCGGGATCACTACCGGGATCTCGGCCTACGATCGGGCCTTCACGATCCAGCTCCTCGCCTCGCCCGCGGCGGGCCCACGGGACTTCGTCCAGCCCGGCCATGTCTTCCCCTTGCGGGCTAAGGCCGGAGGGGTCCTCCGCCGGGCCGGCCACACTGAGGCGGGAGTCGATTTGGCCCGTCTGGCCGGCCTCTACCCCGCAGCGGTGATCTGCGAGATCATGAACGATGATGGGACGATGGCCCGGCTCCCGGAGCTGAGGGAGTTCGCAAAGCGCCATGGCCTGAAGATGACCTCGATCGCCGATCTCATCAGGTATCGTGCCCAGCGGGAGAAGCTGGTGAAGCGGGAGGCCGAGGCCGACCTCCCCACGGAGTTCGGCCACTTCCGGGTCGTGGCCTACAGCAACGAGGTCGATGGGAAGGAACATGTGGCCCTGGTGAAGGGCGAGGTGGCGGGCAAGGAGGATGTGCTAGTCCGGGTCCACTCGGAGTGCCTCACGGGGGATACCTTCCTCTCTCAAAGGTGCGACTGCGGCGAGCAGCTCCACGAGGCCCTGAGAAGGATCGAGGCCGAAGGTGAGGGGGTCCTCCTCTACATCCGTCAGGAGGGGCGTGGGATCGGGCTGATCAATAAGATCAAGGCCTATGCCCTCCAGGACCAGGGCCTGGATACCGTCGAGGCCAACCGGCGGCTCGGGTTCCGCGAGGACCTCCGGGACTACGGGATCGGGGCCCAGATCCTCAAGGACCTCGGCCTCTCCTCGATCCGGCTCCTCACCAACAATCCCAAGAAGGTGGTCGGCCTCGAGGGCTACGGCCTGAGGATCGTGGAGCAGATCCCTCTCCAGGTCGAGCCGAATGAGTATAACTACGACTACCTCCGGGTGAAGCAGGAGAAGCTGGGCCATACCCTCCACCTCCCGGAGAGGAGGCCGAGGTGAGAGAGTTCCAGGGCTCCCTCCAAGGTGAGGGGCTGAAGATCGCGATCGTCGTCAGTAGGTTCAATAGCGTCATCACTGAGCGATTGCTCTCAGGGGCGATCGACCGGCTCATCCGCGGGGGGGTCAAACGCGAGGATATCGATGTCTTTTGGGTCCCCGGCTCATTCGAGCTCCCTCAAGTGGCCCAGAGGCTGATCCGGATTGGGAAGTATGACGGGCTCATCCCCTTAGGCTGCCTCATCAAGGGGGAGACCCCCCACTTCGAGTTCTTGGCAAAAGCGGTGACCGCGGAGCTGGCGAGGCTGAGCTTGGAAGGGACCCCCTTAGTCTATGGGCTCCTCACCGTCGATACAGCGGAGCAGGGGCTCGCCCGGGCCGGACTGAAGGCCCATAAGGGGGCCGAAGCGGCCGAGAGCCTCTTAGAGCTGATCAACCTCCTCCGCCAGATCGGATAGATAGGGATGGCCCGGCCGAGCCTGGGGGCGACAATCTTCATCGTCAGTCAAGATGAGAACTCCTGGGACGAGGAGGCCCGCTCGGCCCGGGCCGCTGGGGCTGAGCATATCGCTATCTACTTGGAGTATCCCCTGGGGAACGGGCGGCTCCGGGAGCGCCAGCTCCGTCGCCTCCGGAACCTCCTCAAAGGGAAGAGGCTCCTCCTCCAGGCCCCCTCGTCTTGGCCCTCACTGATCACCCCCCATGAGGGGCTCTATCAGCTCTCACTCCAGGAGATGAGAGAGACCCTGGCGATCGCCTCGGCTCTCGGGGTCGAGCTCTTTATCCTCCGGGGCGGAACGAGCCCCTTCCCAGTCAAGGTGAGCCCCGAGGCCGTGGAGCGCTTCAGAGAGGGGCTGCGTGAGCTCGCCCCACTGGCCCGCGATTCCGGCCTAACCTTGGCGGTGGAGAACCTCGCCCGGGGCTATCCCGTGAAAGCAGAGGAGCTGGAGGAACTCCCTGCTTTGGGCTTGAACTTGGGGCTGAGCCTGGACCTCGCCCAGGCCCGTGCGGGCGGCGAGGAGCCGGTCGAGCTGCTGAAGAGGCTCGTCGGGACGGGGAGGGTGGTCCGAGTCGCCCTCGGGCCAAAAGAGGAGCTAGAGCCGCTCCTCCCCCACCTTGGGGGAGTGAGCTTCCTCACCCTCAACTCTCCTCCAGGCCCCGAAAGGTGGGGCCTCCTCCGGGAGGGGCTGGCTCGGCTGCGGGCCGCCTGGGGAGGGAGTTAGGTTAGGATGGGACCGCGGCCCATCAAGGGGGGAGAGATCCTCATCGAGCCTCTGGCGGCTGAGTCACTAGGGATCAGGTCGCTCGCTACCTTCGTTGCCACCGCTGATGTGAAGGTCCTCCTCGATCCCGGCCTCTCTCATGGCCTAAGATCGCTCTTGCCCCATCCCCTTGAAGCCAGGGCCCTCCTCGAGGCTGGGCGGAGGCTCTTAGCCCGGGCGAGAGAGGCCCCGGTCCTGGCGATCTCACACTACCACTTCGACCACTACATGCCGGCCTTCAGGCACTGGATGAACTTTTCCTCCCCGGAGCTGGCTGAGGCACTCTACTCCGGGAAGGAGGTCCTCCTCAAGGACCGGGAGAGGGGGATCAACTTCTCCCAGCGGAGGCGGGCTTACTACATCTATCAGCGGCAGGACTGCCGTCTGATCGTGGCCGATGGGGAGGAGTTCCGCTATGGTCGGACGAGGCTCAAGTTCTCCCCGCCCATGGACCACGGCGAGGCCGGGACTCCCCTGGGGAAGGTCCTGCTCTGCACCATCTCCACCCCGCATGAGCGGTTCCTCTTCGCACCGGATGTCCAGGGCCCGATGGTCCAGAGCACGCTCGAGTATATCTTAGCTGAAGGGCCGGACTTGCTTCTCATCGGCGGGCCGCCGACCTACCTGGAGAGGCGGGTCCAGGCCGAGAGCCTCGCCTTCGCCAAGAGGAGCCTGTGCGAGCTGGCCGCCCATATCCCGAGGGTGATCGTCGACCATCATCTCCTGCGCGATCCGGCTTGGCCGGAATTCCTAGCCGAGGCCAGGGAGGTGGCAAACGCCCGTGGCCATGAGCTCACTTGCGTCGCGGAGTTCCTCGGGGAGAAGGTCCGGGACCTCGAGGCCCACCGCTTCGAGCTCTATGCCCGAGAGCCGCCCCCGCCGGACTGGGCCGAGCGGCTCAGAGGGATGGCGATGGAGTATCGTCCCTGACCTGACCCCGGGCACCGAATTTTCACCTCGTTGCCATTCCCTTTCCACCCGACTCCCGCTAGGCTCTCTCTTGGGAACTCTCTTAGCCATCCTGAACCCTCCATGGCTGCCTGTGGGGGTGAGAGGGCTCAAGGTCGCTGAGCCACCCTGAAGAGAAGAAAGGGTGGCTCACGGCTATTTACTAGCTATTGGAGGACGATGTGGGTGCTGGTATCGGTCACACCATCGATCTGATGGATCTTATCGATCATCTTCTGATGGACATCCCTGATATCGTTCACCTCGGCCTTGATGATCGCATCATAGTTCCCGGTGATGGGATAGGCCTCCTTGACCCCCTCGAGCCGGGCTAACTTCTCGATCACTGGCACGATCTTCCCCGCCTTAATGTGGACCAGGATAAAGGCCTTCACGCTCATGCTCTGCCACCTCCAACCTTGGCTTGGGTGGTGTATCTTACCAAGGGCAGGAAGCGGGGGCAAAACTCCACCCCCAGCCCAGGCCGGCAGTCAGTATAATCTCAGCCATGGGCTATCGCTACCTCGTCCTCGGGGCAGGGATGCAAGGGACGGCCGCGGCCTGCGACTTCGCCCGATTCGGAGAGGCTGAGACGGTCATCCTGGCCGACCTCGACCTTGAGCGGGCCGAGGCAGCGGCTAGGCGGGTCAACCGCCTGATAGGGGGCGAGCTGGCCCGCCCGGCCCGAGTCGATGTCACGGATGAGAGGTCACTGGCGCAAGCCCTCGAAGGGGCCGATGTCGCCCTGAGCGCTGTCCCCTACCGCTTCAACCTGGGGATCACAAGGGCCGCGATCGTCGCCTCCGTGGGGATGTGCGACCTCGGTGGGAATACGGAGCTCGTCCTAGAGCAGCTCCAGCTCGATCCCCAGGCCAAGGAGGCCGGGGTCACGATCATCCCCGACTGCGGCCTCGCCCCGGGGATGGCCAACACCCTAGCAGTCTACGCTATGGCCAAGATGGAGGAGCCGCGAGAGGTCCGGATCTGGTGTGGCGGCCTCCCTCAGGACCCCAAGCCCCCGCTCGGATATAAGCTGGTCTTTAGCATCGAAGGGCTCACCAACGAATACTTCGGGAGGGCCTACATCCTCCGGGATGGCCAAGTCAGGGAGGTCGAGACCTTCACCGAGCTGGAGGAGATAGAGTTCCCGCCCCCGGTCGGAAGGTGTGAGGCCTTCATCACCGCCGGGGGGACCTCGACCTGTCCCTGGACTTTCGCGGGGAAGCTCAAGACCTACGAATACAAGACCGTCCGCTATCCTGGCCACTACGAGAAGGTCAAGGCGATCCTCGACCTGGGCTTACTCGATCCTGAGCCGATCGAGGTCGGGGGCGCCAAGGTCTCGCCGCGGGAGCTATTCCATAGGGTCGTCCCGCCCCGGCTCGCCTTCCCTGAGGAGAAGGACCTCGTGGTCCTCCGGGTCGCTTGCCGCGGAGAGGACCAGGGCGTGCCGCTCGAGATCCAATTGGACCTGATGGAGTTCCATGATGACGCCACCGGCTTCTCGGCGATGGAACGGACGACGGCCTTCCCCGCGGCGATCGTGGCGGAGATGATCGCCAGAGGCGAGCTGGAACATGGAGTAATCCCCCTAGAGCGGGCCGTCCCTCCGGGGCCGTTCGTCGCGGAGTTGGCCCGACGGGGGTTTCGGCTCACAGAGACGATTAGACGGCCACTCCGTTGACCTTCAATATAGTGAGGACGATCCGGACGATGATCAGGGCCCACCCGAGGATGACGATGATCCAGGCGAGCCCCTTAGTGAAGCTGTAGAGGACCAGGAAGATCGTCAAGAGGGCCAGGACCCCGATCGGGTCGACCAGCGGCGAAAGGGCCGGCTCGGCCTCGGGGAAGATCAACTCGAT
>JBBIJD010000057.1:1927-10553 GCA_037446135.1 Candidatus Fraserbacteria bacterium | reverse complement strand
CAGAGCCCGATGGTCCTCTTTGAGCTCGATCGTGGTCCTCATAGCAAATGCATTAAAGTATCCGATTGATTCAGGGTCAAGCGTGAGCCTCCGAGACCTTTATGCTGGTCATCACTAGTGGCGGGGGCTTGACAAGTAGCGAGAGTTGGATTATTATTGCAAGTTGCATGATTTTCCGCAGCATACATGATAAGGGGCTCTTATGGTGATGGAAGGGCTCTCCACCGCGGCCGAGGCCGAGGCTAAGGCTGAGCCTCGAGCCAGGCTCTTCAGCGGGAAGAGGGTCGCCGAGGAGACGGGGATCCCCTACCGGACCCTGATGGATTGGGTGGGGAAGGGGCTGATCGAGCCGATAGTCCAGCGGGAGGGCGGGCGGAAGCGGCTCCTCTTCTCTGAGGAGAACATCCGTGAGGCCCTGATCATCAAGCAGCTCCGGGAGTATATCAGCCTGCAGAAGATCAGGCTGGCCCTGGCCGACCTCCGGGAGATGGGGCAGAACCCCTTTTGTGGGGAGTTCTTCTTGGTCCGGAATGTCCGGGGCGAGCGGACGATCATCAAGGTCTGCGGCGAGGCTGAGGCGATCGAGCTGTTGAAGGAGGACCCCAAGCAGATCGAGCTCTTCCCCGCCAGGGAGGTCGAGGAGGTCATCAAGGGGATCTCCAATGAAGTGAAGTGAGATGAGCATCCAAGTGAACCAGGTGCGGGGGGACATCATCGAGCTGATCTTCAATCCCAAGGAGGTGGACCTCCATGTGGGGGAGAACCTCCTCATCCGGGAGCGGGGCGGGGAAAGGAGGCTAATCGCCCAGGTGATCGCGTTCCGGACGGCGAGCTACCCCTCCTTCATCCAGGAGCAGCTCCGGCTCGCCTTGGGGGATGCCCCCGGGCTCGGTAAACCCCTGCCGGACCATCTCTTCCGCTACCTAGCAGAGTTCCCCCTCACCGATCTAGACCGGGAGATGCGGAACCTGAACATCGCCTTAGCCAAGATCCGGAAATTGGCAGGCTCGCACCGAGAGCGGTGGGACCGCTGGGACGGCTGGATCCCCACCAGGGATGTGGAGATCGAAAGGGTGGACCATCATGAGCTGATGGCCAACTGCATCGCTGATTTCGGGAACCGGCTCGAGCTCGGCCAGACCTTAGATGGGGAGCCCTTCACCATCGAGGGGCAGGCCCTGGAGAAGGTCAATGTGATCACCGGGGTCAAGGGCTCAGGGAAGTCCTATCTGGCGAAGGTCTTGCTCCTAGAGCTGATCAAGCTCGGTGCGCCGTGCATCGTCTTCGACCTGAACAAGGAGTATATCCATCTACCCCCTCATGAGGTCGGCCCCGACAGGCGGGGGAGGCGAGGGATCACCGTCCTGCGGGCCGGGGAGGGAGGGAACCTGAAGATGGGGATCGAAGAGTTCGGGCTCGAGCCCTTGCTGACGATGCTGGCCAAGTTCGGCTTGCCGGAGGTCTCCTCCCTCCACTTCGAGAACCGGGTCTATAAGCTCCTGGAGGAGGCCAGGAGGCTCCGGGAGAATGGGCGGAAGATCTTCCTCGGGATCGATCAATTGATCCAACTGGCCGAGGCTGGGGAGTTCGCCGAGAACGAGGTGGTGAACAACGCGATCCGCAGCCGCCTTTTGGCGGTGAAGAACACCGGTGTCTTCGCCTCCTCCCCTTTGGAGGTGGTCTCGATCCCCAAGCAATACGAGAAGATCCGGGACGGCGGGGCCTTGGTGCTCGACATCTCCGGACTGGGGAACCTCGCCCGGTTCGGGTTCGTCCAATCGATCGTCGAGATCATCAGAGGGATCTGCGAGGCGGAGATCGAGCGAGGGACCAACAGGTTCCCCTTCGTCTTCTTTGAGGAGGCCCACCTCTATGTGAGCCGGAACACGATCGGCTACATCGTCACCCGCTCGCGGCACCTGGGGATCACCTCATTCTTCATCACTAACATGATCGGCGGGCTCGATGAGGCCGTCCTCCGGCAGATGGACAACCTCTTCATCATGCACCTCCCCTACGACGACGATGTCAAGCATCTGGGGAAGAGCGCGTTGATCGATCAGGAGACGATGGAATCATTCGTGAAGCGGCTGCGGAACTACCATGCCCTGGTGATCGGGAATGTGACCCACCAGTACCCGATCATCATCAAGGTCAAGGAGCTCCGGGGGATCAACACCGCGGGGGAGACGAAGTTCTTCTTCAAGCGGAACTACGAGCGGAGCTTGCCACTGGAGGAGAAGGCGGAGGAGGTCCCGCTCAGATGAAGCTCGGGGAGCGCGAAGGTGTGGTCGCCCTGCTCCGAGGAGTGGTGGAAGAGAGCCTCTCCCGCGACGAAGCTGAGGCTGAAGACGAGGAAGAGCTAGGGTGGATCCACCCCTCCTCCCTGGCTAGGGGCTGTCTTTTAGCGGTGGCTCTCGAGCTTCTAGGGGCGCCGAGGGCCGAGCCGGACTCCCGGGTGAAGCGGATCTTCCAGGTCGGGAGCGCCTCCCACTCCCGGATCCTCAGGTATCTTTCCAAGGTGACGCTGGCGAGGGAGGTCCCCTTCCTGGACGAGGAATACCGGCTCAAGGGCCGCTGCGATGCCATACTCTTTATCCCCCGAGGGGTGGGCCAGGGCGAGTTCTACGCCCTGGAGGTTAAGACGGCCGGCTCGATGGAATATGCCTTGATCAAGGACGAGGGCCGCCCGAAGGAGGAGCACCTCCGGCAGTGCCTCATCTACATCTGGGGGATCAAGCGGTATTACGGGCTCCCTCTCCAAGGCGGGCTCATCTACTACGAGAACCGCGACACCCTGGAATACATGCTCTTCCCGGTGGAGTACGATGAGGCCGAATTATTGCCGCTCTTGGAAAGGGCTAAGGCGATGCTCCCCGGCCTTTCGGAGGGGAGGCTTCCCGACGGCCCGGAGGACCGTCTCCCACCGGACCACTGGGCCCATGAGTATTGCCCCTACCTTGAGGTCTGCGACTTTGGCCAGGAGGCGGTCCAGGAGCAGAAGAAGATGAGGGGCACGAAGTGCCTCCCGGATAAGGTGCTGGCGAAGATCATCGCCGAGAGGATCGTCAGCAAGCGGAGGAGAGGGAAAGAGGGGAAGAGGAAGGGGCCCCGCTCCCTGGAGGAGTTGGCCGAGGAGTTCGGCTGGGATGAGGCGTGGCGCGTGGCGCGCCACGCCACGCACCTCATAGCGAACGAGGGGGGAGGATTGACAACTCCAAAACGGGGATCTAGGATAAGATGAAACTCGCGACATTTGATAGGAGGTGGTGAGCATGACCTTAAAGGTCAAGGTGGCGTTGGTAGTAGCGTGGCGCGCCACGCTGGTGGCGCTGCTCGGTCTCAGTCTTGGGGTGGGATTGAGCTTCGGCCAGGATCAGGGAGGGGTTAAGGTCACCTTCTGGCATGCGATGGGGAAGGCCCATGCCCCGATCCTCGAGAAGCTGGTCGGGGACTTCATGGCCGCAAATCCCAATGTTACGGTCGAGTTGACCTACCAAGGGGGCTACGGCTCGCTCTCGCAGAAGCTGACCACGGCCTTAGCGGAGGGCCATCCCCCGACGATGGCCCAGATGTATGAGAACTGGACGACTCAGTGGATGCTCTACCTCCTCCCGTTGGAGAGCTTCCTTCCCCCGGAGTTGATCGCCGATCTCCTCCCCGCTTTAAGGGACGGGAATACCTATGTGCTGAGCCGCTACCTCAGGCCGGAGGAGATCGCCACCCTTCCCGACTGGATCAAAGCGAAGGCGGGCCAGCCGGTCCTCTACACTGTCCCGTTCAACAAGAGCGTGATCGTCCTCTACTACAACGCCGATCTGATCCCGACCCCTCCGGATAACTGGGAGGAGTTCCTCCAGGTGGCCAAGGAGAACACTAAGGACACTAATGGGGACGGCCAGATCGACTTCTATGGCACCGGCCTGAGGCCGGCCCCGAACCCCGAGATCTTCCTCACCTTCCTGGCCCAGAATGAGGGCTCGATCCTCAACAAGGACTGGACGGCGGTGACCCTCAACGACCAGGCCGGCTTAGAGACGGCAATCTACCTCGATGAATTGAAGGATTACGCCCTGATCACTTCGGACTACCTCTCGGATCACATGGGCCAGATCGCCTTATTCGTCGATACTTCCGCCGGCTGGCCCTACAACAAGTCCGCAGCCGACCGGGCCGGGTTCACCTTGAAGGTGGCTAGGGTCCCGGCCCACAAGAACCGGAAGTCGATGATCCAGGGGACCAACCTCGGGGTCTTCACTCTCAACACTACACAAGCGGAGCAGCAGGCGGCCATCAGGCTCATCGAGTTCCTCCTCAGGCCGGAGAACATCGTCTACTGGGCCAAGGAGAGCGGCTACCTCCCGGTCACCCAGTCGGCCATCAGCTCCGATGAATGGCAAAAGTTCATGGCCGAGAACCCCGAGAGGGTGGCGATGACGGAGCAGATGTTCGAGGGGTTCGTCCAACTCCTCCATCCGCGGTATTGGGACATCAGGGAGATCCTCTCAACGATGTTCGAGCAGCTCTGTATGGATGTCCTCGAGCCGAAGGAAGCCCTCGATTCTGCCGCGGCGGCGATCGCCGGGCTCATCGCCGCTCCCTAGCTAAAAGCGAGGACAGGGCAAGACAGGGGGAAGGCACTCTTGAGGTTTAAGGTGCTTTCCCCCTTCAACCCCGAGGTGAATAATAACCGAGCGAGCTAGGACGAGATGAGAACATGGCATAGCGCGCCACGCGCCACGAGGACGGAAACCTTCCAACTGGAGGCCCTCTGGCAGAGGAGGCGCCTCTTCCTTTACCGCGCGAGCCTCTACCTCCTTCTGGTCCTCGGCGCGTCGCTGATGGTCCTCCCGTTCTATTGGATGGTGACCACCTCCTTCAAGGAGCTGGGCGAGGCCTTGAGGATGCCCCCGACCTGGTTCCCGAGCGCCTTGAGGTGGGAGAACTGGGTGAACGCCTGGAGCTCGGCCCCCTTCGGGCGCTACTTCTTCAACAGCTTCTTCGTCTCGATCGTCTGCGTGATCGGTGAGGTCCTCACCACGATCCTCGCGGCCTATGCCTTCGCCCGGCTCAACTTCCTGGGGAAGGAGGCGATCTGGTGGCTCTTCATGGTCACGATCATGATCCCCGGGGAGATGCTCCTCATCCCGAACTACATCACCTTAGCGAGGTTCGGCTGGATCGATACCTACTGGGCCTTGATCATCCCCTGGATCGTCTCGGTCTACTGGATCTTCTTCCTGAGGCAGGCGTTCATGACCTTCCCCAGGGACCTCTGGGACACGGCCCAGCTCGACGGCTGCGGGAGGTGGCGGTTCCTCTGGAAGATCTTGGTCCCGAACTTCAAGGCCGCGATCGCTGCGGTGGCCCTGATCAAGTTCATCTTCAGCTGGAACGCCTTCCTCTGGGTCCTGATCGTCACCAACAGCGAGCGGGTGAGGACCGTCCCTGTGGGGCTCTCGATCTTCAGCTCTGAGGCTGGGATCTATTACAACGAGCTGATGGCCGCCTCGACCATGGCCATCCTCCCGATCGTCATCCTCTTCATCTTCTCCCAGAGGTGGATCATCCAAGGGGTGATGCGGACGGGGATGAAGTTCTAATCTAATGAACTCGGCCAGAGAGCTCGTGGGCAGGGTGGCACGCCGCTTCCTCTTGAAGCGGACCGGGGAGATGAGCCTCGGGAGGAGGCTCTTCTGGCAAGATACCCTCTGGGCCTACCTCTTCCTCATCCCCCCGATTGCGATCCTCGGGGTCTTCGTCTTCTATCCTGCCGTGAGGAGCTTCATCCTCAGCCTCTACGACTGGAACATGATCTCACCGGTCAAGACCTTCGCCGGGTTCGAGAACTATTGGAAGCTCCTCCACTCCCCACTCTTCTGGAAGGCCTTCTGGAACACCTGCTACTATGTCTTCGGGAGCGTCCCGATCACGGCCACACTAGCCCTGGTCCTGGCAGTGGTCCTCAACTCCAAGATCAGGGGGAGGACCCTCTTCCGCGCCGCCTTCTTCTTCTCTTACATCACCCCGACCGTGGCCGCGGCGATGATCTTCAGATGGATCTTCAACTCCCAGTATGGGCTGGCCAATTACCTCCTGGGGGTCATCGGCCTCCCCCCGGTCAAGTGGCTCATGGACCCGAGGTTCTCGATGCCGGTGGTGATCTTCTTCTCGATCTGGAAGTTCGTCGGCTACCAGATGGTCCTCTTTTTAGCCGGGCTACAGAACATCCCCCAGGAGGTTTATGAGGCCGCTTCGGTCGATGGGGCCTCAGCTTGGCAGAGGTTCTGGTATGTGACCTTCCCCCTCATCTCCCCCTACACCTTCTTCGTGGTCCTCACTTCGATGATGTTCGCCTTCAGAGTCTTCGATGAGGTCTATGTGATGTTCCCCGGGGGGAGGGGTGGGCCGCTGAACGCGGCGATGACCACGATGGTCTTCGTCTACAATGAGGCCTTCGAGAAGTGGCATATGGGGTATGCCTCCGCCGCGGCCCTCTGCCTCTTCGTGGTGATCATCCTCCTCACGGCGATCCAATGGCGGCTGCGGAAGAGATGGGTCTTCTATGAGTGAGAGTAAGGAAAGGGGGAGATGATGCTTTTGCTGAACCGCCGTCCCGGGGCGTTCAAAACCGCTCTCTCGATCGGATTGTTCCTCAGCCTCTTGCTCGGGGCGACATCATCCCTCCCCAGCTTCGGCTGGGGATTGGAAGGCCACCAGATCATCAACGCCCAAGCGATGGCTAATCTGCCCGAGCCCTTGAGGTCATATTTCCTGGAGCACCGGGACTTCATCCTGGAGAACGCCTGCGCGGCCGACGACCGCAAGAGCCTCGATCCCGATGAAGCCCCCAAGCACTACATGGACATAGATTACTACGATCAATACCCCTTCAAGGGAGTCAGCCACGATCTCGATGGGCTCATCGCCAAATATGGGAAGATCACCGTCAAGCGACAGGGGATCCTCCCCTGGGCGATCGCCCAGACCCTGGAAAGACTTACAGCCCAGATGAAGGCCGGCGATGAGAGGGTGTGGCTGACGGCCGCGGACTTGGCCCACTACATCGCTGATGCCCATCAGCCCCTCCACACCACCAAGGACTATGACGGGCGGGACTTCAAGACCCGGGGGGTCCATGCCCGGTTCGAGGAGACCCTGGTCCTCTTCTTCTGGGAGGAGGGCTATTTCCGGCCATTTGCGGTCCAATCCATCGATGACCCCTTGGAGACCGCCTTCCAAATCGTCCTGGAGAGCTATTCTTGGGTGGAAAAGCTCTTCCAGGCCGATGTAGAGGCCCAAAAGGTCGGAAGCAAGCACTCCCTCGACAAGGAGGGGTATTGGCTGGCCTTCTGGGAGAACGGGGCCGGTGAAGCGATCATTGACCGGTTCAACCGGGCAGCTTTCTATGTGGCCAGCTTCTGGTATACGGCTTGGATCGAGGCCGGCAGGCCGGAACTTGCGGCTAAAGCTGTGGCTAAGGAAGAGGCGGTCGCGCCCGGCCCGAGCGGGACCTTTCGGACGATGGTCCTGGTTGTAGTGCTCGCCCTCGTGCTGGCCGCCATCGCCATCAGAGCCCTGAAGTGAGGTAAGAGCTCGACATAGGGGATGGAAAGTGAAGGAAGTATGAAGGGAGATCAGGGGAGCCAACGCTACCCTTTCAAGCTCGGGGTCACCTCGCTGACCTACCCTAATCTCGGGCTGGAGGAGAATGTGCGCCGCCAGGGCCGAGCCAAGAGCTGGGATTATATCGAGCTGACCCTGGACTATGATGAAGAGGCGCCTCCGCTCCCGGATCGAGAGATAGAACGCCTCCTGGCCCTACAGGAAGAGAAGGGGATTGAATATACCATCCACCTCCCGCTTAGCCTCGCCCTGGCCTCCCCGAATCCCCACCTCCGCCGGGCCTCGGTCGCATCCCTGAGGGAGATCTTCCCCCGCGCGGAGCGGCTCAAGCCGGCCTACTATGTCCTCCACATCTCGCCCGTCTTCCCCTTGGGCCGGACCCCGCTCTCACGCCTCTTCGAGGTGCGGCAGCTCCTCCGAGGGGTCGAGGCGGCCCAGCGCTCCCTCCGCGAGCTAAAGGACTCGATCGAGCCGGAGAAGATCGCCGTCGAGAACCTCTGGACTGACGGCGAGGAGCTCGACGATTTCCTGATCGAGGAGGGGTTCAGCCACTGCTTCGACACTGGCCATCTCATCCTAAGCGGGAGCGACCCACTCCTTTACTTCGCCCGCCACTATCAGCGGGTCATCGTAATCCATCTGCACGATGTCCTGGAGAGCCGCGACCATCAGCCTGTAGGCCAGCCAGGAGGGAAATTGGATCTAATCGGGCTAATGGAGCTCATCAAGGAGTTCGCCTACCGCGGGGAGGCGCGCCTCTATGTGACCCTCGAGCAATTCAGCCCGGAGCACCTCGAGGCCTCCTCCTGCGCCTTGGAGGCGGCTTGGGAGCGAGTGAGCACCAGGACTTGAACTGAACTCGAGCTGATTGACCGGGTGCCAAAGGCACATCCTAATCTTCCTTGCTTTGAGTTGGATTCTCCTGCTCGGTAGAAGAGGCACGCCTCAACGCACGATACCCTTTCCAGCGAGGAAGTATTCCCGCCCCTCATCTGCAAGC
>JBBIJD010000057.1:0-1827 GCA_037446135.1 Candidatus Fraserbacteria bacterium | reverse complement strand
GGCTTTTATGAGAAGTCCCTCGGCCCCTTGACGGGAGATTATTAGGCTAATAAGATAATATCAAGATGCTCGAGAGGAAGACCCAATTAGAAGGCAGGATTGTTAAGGTCCGGACTAACCGCCAGGTGACCATCCCCAAGGTCATCTTCGAGGAGCTTGGGCTGAGAGAAGGGGATTTTGTCGAGGTCGCCCTTCAAGGAGAGCGGATCATCATCACCCCTAAGAGACTGGTGGACCTTGAAGATATCCTCACCCCTGAGGAAGAGGAGATTGTGGAGAAGGGCTTTGAACAGCTTAAGAGAGGTGAGTATGTCACCTGGGAAGAACTAAGACATGAGTTGGGGTCTTAAACTCTCCAAAGAAGCAGCCAAGGAGTTCCGCCATTTACCCAGAGACCGGCAAGAGCAGCTAGCAACAGCGATTGAAGAGATGGAAGAAGACCCTTTAAGGGGCGATGTTCGGCCTATCAAGAGCGGTAGGTTTAAAGGCGCCCTACGTAAGCGCGTGGGGAGCTATCGTATTATCTTTTCCTTGAATCCAAAAGAGAGGGTCGTCAAGATTGCTGCTATCCTTATCAGGGATGAGAAAATCTACCGCTAGGGGGAGGGAATTATGAGCGTGGCGTGGCGCGCCACGAGGTCGGCCTCCTCCGGCGGGAGGATATCGACCTTGACCGCCTCAAGATCCGGATCCAACGACTCAAGGACTCAATCTGGGGCACGCCTCCTCCAGTGAATACCCCTTGAGGCCCGAAGTGGCCAGGACCCTCAAGAGCTATCTGAGGGCCCGCAAGGTTAACTCACTGATCCTCTCCCCCTCAAAGCGGGGCCTGCCCCTCAAGAGGCGCGCCTCAGCACGACACGATCTAGCCCTTGCCGAGCCCCCCTCCTTGCCGTATTATTATCTCCGGGATAAAGATCCCGGAAAGGAGAGCGAGGTATGGCAAGGACGGCAGCGGAGAAGCACCGGGCAGAGGTCGTCCTCCCCAAGGGATTAGTGGAGCGGATTGACTCGCTGGCCGGGAGGCGTGGGCGGACGAAGTTCATCGAGCGAGCGGTGCGTGCAGAGTTGCGCAGGCGGGCTTTTGAGGAGTGGATAGCATTCGGGCGAAAGCTAAAGGGACTAACCCTTGAGGATACTTATTACACCTCGAAGCGCCAATTGGAGGAGCGAGGCCGATGAGGGCGGTCATCGATGCATCCATCATGCTGGCGAGCCTCCTAGAAGATGAGCCTGACCATGCCTCAGCAAGGGAGCTGCTCCGGCAGTTTCTCATCCCGACGAATGGGCTTGAGCTCATCTCCATTTCTCTCTTGCCCTACGAACTGGCAAATGGCCTCTGGCAGGCTGGGCGGAAGGGGCGGATCGGTGCGAGGGAGATAGCGAGCTTATTGGAAAGATTCGAGGACTTCGATCTCCCCCTTCGCAGTATCCGGCCGGCCTCTATTATCCCTATAGCTGAAAGACTACAGTGTTCCTCCGCATATGATGCAGCCTATCTCGCCCTGGCGGAGTCCGAGCAGATTCCTCTCATCACCGCGGACAAGCGGCTCTACAATGCAGTGCGGGAGAAATTCCGCTGGATCGTTTTAATCGAGGATTTCATGCGGAAGATCCGGCAAGAGAGGTGATCAATGACGGCCTGCCACCGGTGTCGCGAGTAATTGCAGTTCAGCACGATCTGGACCGCAATAGACTTCTACTTGAAGGGACAGAAGATTGGGAGATAAAATGGTTTTGTAGACATCCTTGAGCTGGGAGGGGCCACTGCCTATCCTTAAGGCGGTGACCCACAATGAAGAACCCCTCCCAGCTCCTGAAGTTTAC
>JBBIJD010000056.1:0-10979 GCA_037446135.1 Candidatus Fraserbacteria bacterium | reverse complement strand
TGGGGCACAACATCTTCAAGGGGACGACGATCATCGAGCTGGAGGACGGAAGGCGAGTCGAAGTCCCCGGGATCTCCAAGGATGATGTCGTCTGAGTCTGACTGATCAGAACCTCTGCTCCAGGGCGAGCTCGACGCTGGCAGTGGTCTTGGCCTTGGCTGGCTCAGCAGGGTGGCTCTCGATAGCGAAATTAATGGCCAGGCTGAACTGCATCGTGGGGGCGAGTTCCCAGTCGAGCTGGAACTTGGCGCTTTCCACGAGCTTGGCCTTGGCCAGGGCGAGGGGATAGATCGTGGCCTCCCTCTCCAAGTCGATGGTGAAGTCCGGCTGGGCGAATTCCAGGACCAGTCCGAGCTCATCGACCAATTTACCCTTCGCGGCAGCATGGGGGTAGCTAGTCGTCTCCCGTTCCCAGCTTAGGGCGAAAGCGGCGCGGGCGAGCTCCCACTCTAGTTCCAAGTTCCTCGCCTGGACTGTGTTGGTCTTAGCGCTGCTATTTGAGTAGATGGTGGTCTTTATCCCGAAGGACCCGGTGGCCTCGAAGCCCTCTGTCGCGAAGGTGGCCGTGCCTTCCCAGTCCTCGAGCAGCTCATCTTTGGCGGGATCGTTCGGGAAGAGCCTCCCCTTCCAGGCGGCGCTCCCCTCAAGGGAGAGCCCGCCCCGCTCGGCCTCGAATCCGATCGCGATAGCGGCGGCCCTCTCGTCCTTCTTCGTCTCGGCCGGGAAGGCCTTCAGTGTGCCTGTGCCCTCTACTTCTATCTCCAGTCCGAGCGGGCTGAGCGCGAACTCTGCCCCCATTGTGCCGCTGATGGTCCTGCTCCGCGCGCGAGGGAGGATCACCCAGACCTCCGAGATTAGCCATTCAGCATCCACTTTGGTGATCTTTCCCTCCCGCCGCCTCCGCTCCACAAGGTCGATGAAGTCTTCAAGGTGATCGACAGCTCTGCCCCTCCGGCTATCTTTTAATGCTTGCAATGCCTTTTCCAGCTTGCTTTCGTCACCGGCTAGCTCTTTCTTTATTTCGTCGGATAGGGTAGGCGAGGCTTCAATCGCTTGTTTTAGCACCTCGATAGCTTTCTCAACTTCAGCAATGCGGGTCACTTCGACCTCCTTCCCGATCTGCTCAGGGAAGAATGTCCTCTCATAGTTCAGGCTCTTGGTGAGCTCTAGGTCCCCCAGGTCGAGCTCGGCCCTGAGGTCCATCTGATCGACCCGTTTGCTTTCCTCTCGAGACCATCTCTGGAAGAAGTCCACCTGCTGGTGCTCTAGCTTGAGGGAGAGGTCGAGCTGGCTATACTCGGCCTCTACGGCGAGATAGGCCTCGGCCTCCCGATGATCTTCCCCCGGGGCTGGGAAGAGGGCCTTCCCAACCTGGAGCCCCCAGGAAAGCCCGAGCGACGCGATGGTGGCTGCCAGGTCTAATTGAAACTCGCTTTCGTTCCTGCCCTTATTGATCTTCTTGATGATCCTCTCAGCTCCGGGGTTTTCGGAGGTCCCCTCAATCAAGGAATTGGCCTCCCTGGTCGTGAATCCCCCTGCCAGATATAGTTCCTCGACCTGGACGATGAAGTGCCGGAGTTGGGTCACCGCTAGGGCGGTCTCTCCTCGCTCCAGGGCTGTCCTTGCCGCATCGAGCTTGGCCAGCAGTTCCACCTTGCCCTCGAGCACCTTCCTAGCCTTCAGCTCCTTGATAGCGCTGATGGCTCCGTTGACGCTATAGACATCGCTCACGAGCTCTCTAAATGAACGATTCACTTCCAGCTCCAGTCCGGCGAGGGAGAGATCCCAGGTCGAGCTTGCAGCGAGGTCGAGGGACTCTTCGAGCAAGCCGGTAGCATCACTTACGGCCTCTAATTTGACCGCCCCCTCCCACTCCCCACTCGCCCGGCAAAGCGCAGGGAGCAGGAGGCATGCGACCGGGATCAGCCAAGCGAGCCTTGCCATCCTCCCACCCCGGCGAGCAGGTGAGCGGAGCGAGCACCTCAACTGCCCCGAGCCTGCTCGCTTAGATTAGGAAAGATATAATCCCTTCTCGAAGGGATTATAACATATAGGATGGCTGGGGGCCTACCCCTCTTCTAGTGGAAGGCAGCGGCTATTAGGGCGAGCGGAGTTATTAATCCAGCCCGGCCCGGAGGATCGGCTGGCGGGCGGCTCGGACCTCATCGAGCCGGCGGACCGGGGCATGGTGCGGGGCCTCCTTGAGTAGCTCCGAGCGCTCCCTGGCTTCCCTTGCGATCTCCTCCATCGCGGCGATGAACCGATCGAGCTCCTCCTTGCTCACGGTCTCCGTCGGCTCGATCATCAGGGCCTCCTCCACGATCAGCGGGAAATAGATGGTCGGGGGATGGAAGCCGTAATCTATGAGGCGCTTGGCGATGTCGAGGGTGCGAACCCCTTCTCCTAGTCCCTTCCCGGAGAGGACGAACTCGTGCTTGCAGGGCCGATCATAGGGGAGCTTATAAGTCTTCTTCAGCCGCTCCTTGAGGTAGTTGGCGGCCAGGACGGCGCTCCCGCTCACGGCTCGTAAGCCCTCGTCCCCGAGCATCAGGATATAAGCGTAAGCCCGGACCATCACCGTGAAGTTCCCGAAGAAGCTGTGGACCTTCCCGATCGACTTGGGCCGGTCGTAGTCCAGGTAGTAACGCTCGTCGCGCTTGGCGACCACTGGCACTGGCAGGTAAGGCTCTAATTCCTCAGTCACGGCCACGGGGCCTGAGCCGGGCCCTCCTCCCCCATGAGGAGTCGAGAAGGTCTTGTGAAGATTGAAGTGGACGATGTCCATCCCCATATCTCCGGGCCTGGCCCGTCCGACGATCGAGTTTAAGTTCGCCCCGTCGAAGTAGCAGAGCCCGCCAGCTCGATGGACTATCTCCGCGATCTCGAGGATCTCCTCCTCGAAGATCCCCAGGGTATTGGGGACGGTGAGCATGATCCCAGCGACCTCGTCCGTCATGTTCTTCCGGAGGCCAGCGAGGTCGACCATCCCCCTCTCATCGGAGGGGGTCTCGATCACCTGGAATCCGGCGGTATGGGCCGAGGCAGGGTTGGTCCCATGGGCCGAGTCGGGGAGGAGGATCTTCGTCCTTCTAGCGAGCTCACCTCGCTCCTCGAAGTGCTTCCTGATCAGGAGCATTCCCAAAAGCTCGCCATGGGCCCCCGCGGCCGGCTGGAGGGTGATCGCAGGCAAGCCGGCGAGCCCCTTCAATAGCTCCCCCAGCTCGAACATCAGCCTTAGAAGCCCCTGGGAGAGCTCCTCCCCTTGGAGGGGATGGGCCCCGGCGAACTGGGGGAGCCTCGCCAGGGCCTCGTTCACCTTGGGGTTATACTTCATCGTGCAGCTCCCCAAAGGGTAGAGGCCGTCGTCCACGCTGTAATTCATCTTCGAGAGCTTTGTGTAATGCCGGACGAGGTCGGGCTGGCTCACCTCAGGGAGCCGAGGAGGCTCGTGTCGCAAGAGCTTTTGGGGGATCAAGGTTTCTAGGTCTCGGCGGGGGAGATCGAGCCCAGGAAGGCTCACGCCCCGTCTTCCGGGCTTGCTCAACTCGAAGATCGTCATCTCGTGGCCTCCTCTAGGTGGCGCGCCACCTCTTCGACGAAGAGGTCTAGCTCCTCTTTGGTCCGCTTCTCCGTCACAGCCACCAGGATCGAGTCCTTCAAGCCGTAGAGCGAGAGGTCGAGCCCGCCCAGGATCTTGGCCTCCCGGAGGGCTGCCAAGAGCTCGCTGGGCCGGCGGCCTTGGGGGAGTTGGACCACAAACTCGTTGAAGAACGGCCCGGTGAACTTGAGCCTATAGCCTTTTATCCCAGCGATTCGCTCGGCCAGGTAATGGGCCTTCTGCAAATTCAGTTCAGCCAGCTCCCTCAAGCCTTCCTTCCCCAGGGCCGCGAGCCAGACCGTGGCCGCAAGGGCGCAGAGGGCCTCATTAGTGCAGATGTTTGAGGTGGCCCGCTCCCGGCGGATGTGCTGCTCCCTCGTCTGGAGGGCCATCACATAACCGGTCTTCCCTTCGGCATCGACGGTCTGGCCGGAGACCCGCCCTGGCATCTGCCTTAAATACCTCTGTCTGGTGGCGAAGAGCCCCAAAAGTGGCCCGCCGAAGTTCGGAGGGTTCCCCAGGGCCTGCCCCTCTCCGACGACGATGTCCGCCCCGAACTCCCCCGGAGGCCTCAATAGCCCGAGGGAGATGGGATTGGTGCTCACGATCAGGAAGGCCTCACCGAGCAACTCTTTCAAGCCCTCGAGGTCTTCGACGATCCCGAAGAAGTTCGGGGACTGGATGAGCAAGCCCCCGACTTCAAGCTCGCGGGTGAGCTGCTCTTTCAAAGCCTCGCGGTCGAGCTGCCCCAGTCCGTCATAAGGCAGCTCGAGCAACTGCAAGTCCGCAGCCCAGGCATAAGTCCGAAGGACCTGGCGATAGGAAGGGTTCACGCCCTCGGCCAGCAGGAACCTCCTCTTCCCGGTGACCCTCGAGGCCATGAACAGCGCCTCGGCCAGGGCCGTGGCCCCGTCATACATCGAGCTATTGGCCACTTCCATCCCGGTCAGCTCGCACACGAGGGTCTGGAACTCGAACATCCAGGTGAGAGTCCCCTGGCTGATCTCGGCCTGATAGGGGGTATAAGCGGTATAGAACTCCGACCTCGAGAGGATCTGCTCGACGACAGCCGGGATAAAGTGGTCATAGATCCCCCCGCCGAGGAAGGAGATGAACCCTGTGGGATCGAGGTTCTCCGCCGCGAGCCTACGGAGCTCACGGGAGACCTCGAGCTCGCTCTTCGGCTCGAGCCCCAGGGGCTTGTATCTCTCCCGGACCTCGGCGGGGATGTCGGAGAAGAGCTCCTCGATCGAGCCCGCACCGATCGCAGCCAGCATCTCTGCGATATCCTCAGGTGTATGGGGGATGAACTCTGTGGCCATTACTCTTCGCCCTTCTCCAGGAATCTCTCGTATTCCTCAGCGGTCATCAACTCCTCTAGTTCCCTGGGATCGGCCATCTCGATGAGGGCCAGCCAGCCCTGGTCATGCGGGGATTTGTTGAGCAACTCCGGCTGGGACTCGAGCTGGCGGTTGACCTCCACGACCTCCCCGCTCACCGGGGTATAGACATCGGAGACGGCCTTGACGGACTCAACGGTCGCGAAGCTCTCCCCCTGCTTCACCGTCCGTCCAACAGCCGGAAGCTCGACATAGACGATATCACCCAGCTCGCTCTGGGCATGGTCGGTGATCCCGACCCGGGCGCGGCCCCCCTCGGCCTTGGCCCATTCGTGTTCCTTTGTGTATCTGAACTCCTTGGGATACATCATTCCTCCTCTCGCGGCCTTTCCGGATTATAGTCTTAGGCCCGCGGGGGCTTCAACTCGAGCCCCGTTCTAGCTAGGGGTTGAGCAGTTTGACAGCGGGTTGGGTTCGCGCTACAATTTTATCGCATATGATTCGCAATAGCGGCAAGCCGGGAGAGCTGCGGGCCTTGCTCAGGGCGGAGAAGAGGCGGATGACCTCCCAGAGGGAGCTCCTGCTCGGGATAATCCGGGAGCATGGCCACCTGGACGCGGACGAGATCCATCGGCTGGCCCAGCGATGGAATCCCCGCCTGAGCCTCTCGACTGTCTACCGGACCTTAAGCCTGCTCAAGGAGCTGGGCCTGGTGGAGGAACTCCACCTCGGGGAGGAGCACCATCACTACGAGGCCAAGGCCGAAGAGCACCATCACCTGGTCTGCCTGGGTTGTGGCAAAGTCATCGAGTGCTTCCTCACCGAGGAGATAAAGGAGCTCGGAGGGAGGCATGGCTTTGAGGTGGTGAGCGCCCAGGTAGAGCTGATAGGCTATTGCTCCGATTGTCGTAAGAGGAGAGGGAAATGAGTCGCGATACACAGATACCGTTGAGCACGCTCGCTCAGGGCGAGGTCGGGGTGGTGAGGGCCCTGACCGGCGGGAGGGGCTTTATGAGGCGGCTGGCCGCGTTAGGCTTCATCCCCGGGACGGAGGTGATAGTGATTCAGAACTTCGGTCGAGGGCCACTCATCGTCTCGGTGAGAAATACTCGTGTGGCCCTGGGGCGGGGCGAGGCGGCCAAGATCTGGGTCAGCCAGCCGGGAGGGAGATGGCATGGCTACTGAGCGGGTCTCCACACGAGTGATCACGGTGGCTTTGGCCGGGCAGCCGAATGTCGGCAAGTCCACGGTCTTTAATCTTTTGACTGGCCTCTCCCAGCATGTGGGGAACTGGCCGGGCAAGACCATAGAGCGGAAGACCGGCATCTACCGAAAAGATGGCATTTTAATGAAGATCGTGGACCTACCCGGGACTTACAGCCTGACCGCTAACTCCCAAGAGGAGCGGATCGCGCGGGACTACATCATCAAGGAGCGGCCAGATGTGGTGGTAGCCGTCGTCGATGCCACGGCCCTGGAGCGGAACCTCTATCTGGTGGCGGAGCTATTGTGCCTGTCAGTGCCGGTGGTATTGGCCCTGAACATGATGGATGTGGCCGAGCAGCAGGGGCTTCACATCGAGCCGCATGTGCTCGAGGCGGCGCTGGGCTTGCCCGTGGTCCCGATGGTGGCTGCCAAGGGCCGGGGCGTGCCGGAGCTGGTCGAGGCCATCGAGAGAGTGGCCCAGGGGACGGCGGCCTATAACCCGAGCTGCCCGCGGGTCCGGGAGGACCATCAGGGGGTCCTGGAGGAGCTCGAGCGGCTCATCGCCGATCGCGTGCCGGGGCCATACCCCAAAGACTGGGTGGCCCTTAAGCTCCTGGAGGGGGATGAGGAGATCACGGGGATGGTCCAAGAGTCCCTGCCTAAGGAGCAATGGGAGCGGCTCCACACCCTCCTGATGCAACATGAGGATGCAGTGCTGGCCGTCGCCAGCGGCCGCTATGAGTGGATCGGGCGGATGGTCCGGGCGGCGGTCGTGCATCCCAAGGCGGGCCAGGTGACCTTCACTGAGCGGCTCGATCGGGTGGCGACCCACCCGCTCTGGGGCCTCGCCCTCCTCTTGGGGATCTTGGGCCTGGTCTTCTGGCTGACCTATGCCATCGGTGCGCCCCTTCAGGGCCTGCTCGAGGCCCATGGGCTCAGGGCCTTAGCAGAATGGGCGGCTGCCGCTCTAGCCGGCTCACCGGGCTGGCTCAGGGGGCTGATCGTCGAGGGGCTGATCGGCGGGGTCGGGACGGTCCTCACTTTCCTGCCGATCCTGCTCATCTTCTTCGCCGCCTTTGGCTTCCTGGAGGATGTAGGGTATATGGCCCGGGCCGCCTATGTTATGGACCGGTTCATGCACCCCCTGGGGTTGCACGGGAAGAGCTTCCTCCCGCTCTTCCTCGGATTCGGCTGCAATGTCCCAGCGGTGATGGGCGCGAGGGTAGTCGAGGGGGAGCGGGCCCGGCTCTTGACGATCCTGGTGGCCCCGCTCGTCCCCTGCACCGCCCGTATGGCGGTCTTGGCCTTCCTCGCGCCGATCTTCTTCGGCAGGGCCGCCGCATTGGTCTCCTGGAGCTTGGTCCCCCTCAACCTGGCTGTCCTTGCCATTAGTGGGATCGTGATCAACAAGCTGGTCCTCCATGGCGAGCGCGGGGCCTTCATCATGGAGCTGCCGTTGTATCACATCCCCAATGCTCGCACCATCGGGCTATTCGTCTGGCGGAGGATCTTGGCCTTCCTCCGGCGGGCCGGGACGATCATCTTGACCGTCTCCATCTTAGTTTGGGCCCTCGCTTTCCTGCCGAGCGGCGAGCTGGGGTCCAGCTACCTGGTGGGGCTCGGGCGGCTCCTGGCCCCCCTGGGGGCCCTCATGGGCCTAGGTTGGGAGATGATGGTGGCCCTCTTGAGCAGCTTCGTGGCCAAAGAGACCGCGATCGCCACCCTCGGTGTCCTCTATAGCGGGGGTGAGGAGGCGAAGCTGGCCGGGATCTTAGGTAGCATCCTCACCCCGGCCGCGGCCCTGGCCTTCCTGGCTGTGGAGATGCTCTTCATCCCTTGTGCGGCTACAGTGGCTACCATCCGCCAGGAGACCGGGAGTTGGCGCTGGACCGCCTTTAGCGTCGCCTCTCTCGCGGCGATCTCCTTCGCGGTCGGGATAGCCATCTACCAGGGGGCGAGGCTAGTCGGCTGGGGGGTGTAAAGGCA
Source organism: Candidatus Fraserbacteria bacterium (assembly GCA_037446135.1). Lineage (GTDB taxonomy): Bacteria > Bipolaricaulota > Bipolaricaulia > RBG-16-55-9 > JANLFV01 > JANLFV01. Next base: position 2,849 of record JBBIJD010000056.1, on the reverse strand, counting down.
AATTGCTGGAGAAGCTGCTGCGCTGCATAGCCGAGGGCGAGGCTCACAACCTGGCCGAGCTAGCCCGGGAAGTGGGCGTGGGCGAGGAGCTGCTCAGGCCGATGATCGCGGAATTGGCAAGGCTGGGTTACCTAAGGCCGGTAGCCGCTGGCTGTCAGGGGAATTGCACGGGATGCCCACTCTTGGGGAGGGCCGCCGGTGGGTGCGAGCAACTCTGGGAGCTCACGGCCAAGGGGGCGAGGGCAGCCCGATCTGGCCGGCCGGTATAAGGGCTCCGACTCAGCGGCCCAGTTGACGACTTGCGCGAGATGACACCCCCCGCTATAATGTGCATATGCACGGAATGAGGGGCAGGCGATGCCGCGGCGGAGGAAGCGGAGGCGCTGCGCGTTCCAGCCGGAGATAACCTGGTTCTTCCCCAGCCCTGGGCTCGGGGGAAACCCCCTGCAGCCGGCGGTCGAGCTCGGCCTCGATGAGCTGGAGGCGATGCGCTTAGTCGATCTTTTGGGGAAGGACCAGAGCGCAGCTGGAGTGGAGATGGGGATCTCGCGTGGGACGGTCCAGCGGCTCCTCTACTCCGGCCGGAGCAAGGTCGTCCAGGCCCTCCTCGAGGGGCGGCCGATCCGCCTCAGCGGGGGCCGCGAGCCCCTCCTGCGGTGCGCGGCCTGCGGGTTCGAGCTCCCCGCGCCCTCGCCAGGAGGGAGTGACGGCTCCCTCCGCTGCTGCCGCTGTGGCAGCCCTCATCTCTACCGTGTTGGGCAACCTACGGCTGAGGCTAAGGAAGAGGAGGTGAGCTAGATGCCAGGAGGCTACCGTTGGATGTATCAGCTGACCGGCTTGCCGGGCTGGATAAGGTTCGGCTACTCACCAGGCTGGGGAGGGATGCCTCCGGGAGCCCAATTCCTGATGGAGTCAGGGCTCTGGCCCCAGTTCTGGAGCTGGATGCAGAGCCGGACCCCCTATCCGACTCGGCCGGCGATGGCGCCCTTCACGGCCTATCCATCAGCTCCGATGGGGCTGCCCGCGGAGCGGGAGGCCGAGCTGCTGAAGGGCCAGGCCCGGATGCTGGAGCAGCAACTGGAGGCGATCCGCAAGCGGATCGAAGAATTAAGCAAAGGTTAAGAACGAGGAAGGAGAGGAGCAGATGAAGATCCTGGTAGCGACGACTAAGGGCGGGCTCGATGACCAGGTCTCGCCGACCTTCGGGCGGGCGCCGACCTTTACGGTCGTCGAGCTCGAGGAGAATAAGATCGCACGAGTTGAGGTCGTTCCCAACCAATTCGCCGGAGCAGCTGGGGGCGCGGGGATCCAGGCCGCGCAGTGGGCCGCCAACTCCGGGGCAAAGGTTGTGATCGCCGGAAACTATGGCCCGAACGCCTCGGGCGCCTTGGGCCAGGCGGGAGTCGAGATGGTAAGTGTCTCAGGACTGACCGTCCGCGAGGCGATCGAGCGCTACATCAGGGGCGAATTGATCTCCTCCGGCGCCGGAGCGATGGCCGCCCCCGGCTTCGGCCCGGGAATGGGGATGGGCATGGGGCGCGGCGGTGGCATGGGTATGGGTCGAGGTATGGGCATGGGACGTGGGATGGGTCGTGGCGGAGGAATGGGCAGGGGCATGGGTCGAGGCATGTGGGGGCAGGGGACGATGCCCCCGCCTCAAGCCCCGATGCCGCCTGCTGGGGGAATGCCCCAGATGTCCAAGGACCAAGAGCTGAAGATGCTGAGAGATCAGGCGGAGATGCTAGAGAGCCAGTTGAAGGAGATAAAGAAGAGACTTGAAGAACTAGGAGGACAATAATAGGAACTAAAGCGAGAGAGATCGTCGAGCTGGATGTGAACGAGTTGATCGCCGAACTGAACACCCAACTGGGCGGCCAGCCCTTGGTCAGCCCGAGGGAGTGGTTCACGAAGACCAATTGCGCCTATAAGGAGCCACCGAAGGGCCCCAAGCTGGCGGCCATGACTCACGGGAAGGACCATGCCACCTATCACCTGGCGAGGCACATCCTCGCTGAGGAACTGGAGCATGAGGACACTTTCGCGAACCTGCTCTAACTCCGGAAAGGAGGCGCAGGTGCCCCAAGGAAGGGGAAGGATGGGCGGGCGGAGGGCAGCGGGTCCCGGCGGTGACTGCGTCTGCCCCAAGTGTGGATATACAGCACCTCACATTGCCGGGGAGCCTTGCAATAAGAGGCCCTGTCCCAAGTGCGGAACCAAGATGACGAGAAAGTAAAGGAGGTAGAAGATGCCTAGAGGGAGAGGATTCTTCGGGGCCGGATACGGAATGGGGCTGGGGAGAGGGCTCTGGGGGTTCGGCCGTGGGATGGGCAACCCCTACCCCTTCTGCCGCTTCTTCCCCTGGCTCCCCAGATGGTGGTGGAGCGGGCTCTATGGCCCGATGAGACCCTATTTGTATGCGCCATACGGAGCTTCCGCTCAGTATTCACCCTCTTACAGCCCGTACTCCGGGGGCTACGCCCCGCCCTATTATTACTGAGATGAGAGTCTGCATACCAACTGAGGGGAGCGGCGGATTAGACGATCGCGTGGGCGACCATTTCGGTCGCGTGCCCACCTACACCATCGTGGACACGGAGACCGGCGAAGTAGAAGTGATCCCCAACGAGAGCGAGCATATGGGCGGCGCGGGGCTGCCTGCCGAGCTCCTCTCTCAAGCAGGCGTGGAGGCCCTCCTCTGCACGGGCCTGGGCCGGCGGGCGCTGGCCTTGTTCGAGGAGCGCGGTGTGATGGTCTACATCGGCGCGAGCGGGACCGCCGGAGAGGCCCTCGAGCAGTGGAAGAGGGGCGAGCTCCGGGCGGCCACGGAGGAGGACATCTGCCGCGAGCAC
>JBBIJD010000055.1:0-11307 GCA_037446135.1 Candidatus Fraserbacteria bacterium | reverse complement strand
CAAACTGATAGCGCTCGCCAGGCTTGGCCTCGGCCAGGCTCGGCTCGAGCTTGCACCCCTGGAGCACGATGAGCGAATTCGGGTTGAGGTTCTCGAGCCAGTCGTGCCCTTCAGGGACCTCGAGCGGGTCCGGCTTGGTGAAGAGGCGGTCATAGAGGCGGACTTCGGCCTCGACCGCATGCTTTGCCGAGACCCAGTGCAGGGTGGCCTTCACCTTCCGTCCGTCTGGCGCGTCCCCGCCGCGCGTGGCCGGATCATAGGTGCAGTGGAGCTCGACGGCTTCGCCGGTTTTGCCTTTGACCACATCGGTGCACTTGATGAAGTAGGCATACCGGAGCCGCACCTCCCTCCCCGGAGCGAGGCGGAAGAACTCCGGCGGGGGCTCCTCCATGAAGTCCTCCCGCTCGATGTAGATGACCTTGGAGAAGGGGACCTTCCTCGTCCCGGCCGCGGGGTCCTCGGGGTTATTGATCGCGTCGAACCACTCTACCTGATCATCGGGATAGTTGGTGATCACGACTTTTAGGGGCTCGAGGACCGCCATCCTCCGCTCGGCCCGCTTATTCAAGTCCTGGCGGACGCAGTGCTCCAGGAGCTCATACTCCACGATGCTCTCGGTCTTGGAGACACCGATCCTCCGGACGAACTCCTGGATCGCCTCCGGCGTATAGCCTCTTCGGCGCATCCCCGCGAGGGTCGGGAGCCTCGGATCGTCCCAGCCGCGGACATGGCCCTCTTGGACCAATCGCAAGAGCAGCCGCTTGCTCATCACCGTGTAGGTGAGGTTGAGCCGGGCGAACTCGATCTGTCGCGGCTTATGTGGGATGGGCAGGTTCTCGAGGAACCATTCATACAGCGGCCGGTGGACCTCGAACTCCATGGTGCAGATGCTGTGGGTGATCCCCTCGATGGCATCCGACTGGCCGTGGGCCCAGTCGTAGGTGGGGTAGATGCACCACTTATCGCCGGTCCGATGGTGAGGGGCATGAATGATCCGATACATCACGGGATCGCGCATGTTCAGGTTCGGATGGCTCATGTCGATCTTGGCCCGCAATGTCTTCGAGCCCTCGGGGAACTCCCCGGCCCGCATCCTCCGGAAGAGATCGAGGTTCTCTTCCACCGAGCGATTCCGATAGGGGCTCTCCTTCCCCGGAGGTGTAATGATCTGGTCCCCTTGCTGGATGGCCTTCCCGCGGTATTCGCTCATCTCCTCCGGGGAGAGGTCGTCCACATAGGCCTTCCCCTGCTTGATCAGGTATTCGGCCCATTCATAGAGCTGCTCGAAGTAGTCCGAGGCATAGAATTCCCGGTCCTCCCAGTCCGCCCCGAGCCAGCGGACATCCCGCTTGATCGCCTCGACATATTCAGCGCTCTCCTTCTCCGGATTGGTGTCGTCGAACCTTAAGTTGAATTTCCCTCCGAACTCCTGGGCGATCCAGTAGTTGAGGAGGACGCTCTTGGCATGGCCGATGTGGAGGTAGCCGTTCGGCTCGGGCGGGAAGCGGGTATGGACTCGGTCATACCGGCCGCTCTTTAAGTCCTCGATGATGATCTCACGGATGAAGTCCTGGGGCGTAAGTCGCACTTCTTCCATCCTAGCTTAGCCCTCCTTGATCAACTCAACTGCCCGCCTAAGCCGGGAGAGGACCCGCTCCTTTCCCAGGGCCTCCATCGTCTCGAAGAGCCCCGGTCCGGCGGTCTTCCCTGTGAGGGCCACCCGGCAGGACTGGGCGATCTCCTTCAGTGAGTGCCCCATCCGCTCGAGGTAGGCGCGAGTGGCCTCCTCAACCTTGGCCGCGGTGAAGTCGTTCAACTCGGCCAGTGCGCTCACCAATCCCTGCAAGAGCGGCCCCTTCTCCGAGGTGAGGAATTCCTCGACCCCCTTCGGGTCATACTCCAGATGATCGGAGAAGATGAAGCTTGCCTTCTCCGCTAACTCCATCAGGGTCCGGCTCCGCTCGCGGAAGAGCTCGATCGCCTTGGCCAGCTTCTCTTTAGGGATGGGATCAGCTTCCTCTTGCGGGACGATCCCCCGCTTGACCAAGAACTCCCGCAATAACTCCCCCAGCCTCTGGGGGTCCCCGGTCTTGAGATAATGCTGATTGAGCCAGAGGAGCTTCTCCTCATCGAAGACCGCGGCGGAGACATTGACATCCTTGAGGTCAAAGAGGGCGACCATCTCCTCTTTCGAGAAGATCTCCTGATCTCCGTGGGACCAGCCGAGGCGGACCAGAAAATTGATTAATGCCTCCGGGAGGAATCCCTGGTCGCGATACTCGAAGACCGAGGTGGCCCCGTGGCGCTTGGAGAGCTTGGTCCTCTCCTTGGAGAGGACCATCGGGAGGTGAGCGAATGCGGGCGGCTCCAAGCCCAGGGCTTGATAGACCAGGATCTGACGCGGCGTATTGTTCAGATGCTCATTCGCCCGGATCACATGCGTGATCCCCAGATCGGCATCGTCCACGGCGCAGGCGAAGTTATAAGTGAACGAGCCGTCACTCCGGCGGATGACGAAGTCCTTGATCAGCTCATGGTCGTAAGTCACATCCCCCAAGAGGAGGTCGTGGACGGTCGTTGAGCCGGGCCGGGGGACCTGGAACCACCAGGCCCCCTCTTGTTCATAGGCCTTCCCCTCATTCAGTAGTCTCTCCGCGGCCTTCTGATAGAGTGGGAACCGCTCGGTCTCGCGGTAGTATTCGTCCCAGTCGAGGCCGAGCCAACGCAAAGCGGCCTTGATCTCTTCAATCGATTCCTCAGTCGAGCGGCTCCGATCGGTATCCTCGATCCTCAGGATGAAGTCCCCGCCGTGATGGCGGGCGAAGAGCCAATTGAAGAGGGCCGTCCTGGCCCCGCCGACATGGAGGGCCCCAGTGGGAGAGGGGGCAAAGCGGACCCTGGGCTTCATGGTTCACTCCCGGTTAAGGAAGATAGAGGATATCTTTAGACCTGGCTGAGGGGGGAGGATTCGAACCTCCGTTCTTGGCTCCAAAGGCCAGCGTCCTACCATTAGACGACCCCTCAAGTGGCGCGGCCACCTTTTGATTTTAACCGGCAAGATCACCGTTGTCCACCGGTCGTTTTCTTTAGCCCTGGCTCAGCTCACCCTCCGCGAGCCCTGAGCCAGTCAAGGATGATCCCCAATACTCCCTCGTCCACGGGCTCATCGAGGTGGCGGTAGGCTATGGTGGGCTCTTCAGGATGGTAGCGCATCAGGTGGTTCAGGTCGGGCAGGAGGTGTAGCTCTACCTCCTCGTTTCCGGCCTCCTGGAGCGCCTGGAAGAGGAGTTCCCCCTCCCCAGGCGGCACCTGGATGTCCTTCTCCCCATGGATGATGAGCACAGGGACCCGGACTTGGCGGATCGTGTGGAGCGGATCGTGGGCGAAGTGCTCGCGATACCATCTGAGTGAGATCGCCTTGTAGGCCTCGAACTCCAGCGGGGTGAGCTCCGGCAGCCAGCGACGGACCTCCTCGAGGGAGTAGTCCTCCCAATCGCCCTCGCTAGCCTTGACGAACGCGATGAACCGCCGGAGGCGGTCTAGCTCTTTCGCGATCGCCTCCTCGGGTAGGCCGAGCGCCCGACCGATCAGCTCGGCCTGCTCGAGCAGGAGCCAATCGAGCGGATGGGCCGGCGCTGCGATGAGGACCAGCCCGCTAACTGCTTCGCCTCCACCCGGGGCGGCCACAGCCAGGAGGGGCGCGATTACCCCGCCCTCACTGTGCCCCAAGAGGAAGACCCTCTGAGGGTCGACCTCAGATCGAGCACGAAGGTATTCCAGGGCAGCGCGGGCATCGCCTACCAGGTCTGAGAGGCCTGCCCGGCGGAACTCCCCCTCGCTCCTTCCCACACCGCGCTTGTCATACCTGAGGCTCCCGAGGCCCGCCTGAGCCAGGGCGTAGGCCACCGCCTTGAAGAAATCCGTCCTGAGCCCGGGTGCGTTCTCATCGCGATCCGTCGGCCCTGAGCCGGCGATCATTAAGACCGCTGGGACAGGCCCGGTCGCCCCCTCAGGGAGGGTGAGGCTCCCGGAGATGTTGACCCCATCGAAGCTGGCAAAGGAGACCTCCTCCTCGCGAACCCCCGGGGGCAGCTCCTCACTGGGGACACCTTCTTCCAGCTCCTCCGCTACCACGAAGCCCTCAGGGAAGCGATCGTTCCGGTAGATCAGGATCTCCCCGGGGAACTTCCCCCCGATTAGCTCCCCCTCCGCGGCGTAGAGCTGAAACTGGACATCGCCGAGCCAGAGCGAGAACCGCTCCGCTGCCAGCCCCGGCCCGCCGCCTGAGAGGGTGAGCCCGACCGAGCCGGCGCGCGCGGCCCGCAGCGGTATCGCCACCAGTGCCTGAGGGACGAGGGCCGTGGCCTCCAGCTCCCCTCTGCTCCGGATCAGCTCGTAGACGATCAGGAGGTGGCTGGGGAGGTTATTATCAACCACTAGGAAGCCTTCTGCGCTAGTGAACTCCTTCTCGAGGCGGAGGCCGCCCCCTCGGGCCGAGAGCTCGGCCCGCTCGCCCGCGAAGAGGACCTCGATCTCCTGCTTCCCCTGAGGGGTATCCGCCTCTAGACGGTAAAAGAGCGGCTTCAGGTCGGGCGCCAGCCGGAGCTCCTGGGCCATGACCAGCTCCACGCCCTGGACGGTGAGCTCCACCTGGGAGATGAGCCGCAGATTCCCCTGACCCTGAGGTGAGCGGCCCAAGGTGTAGTGCTCCTCGCCAAGGAGAGCGCCCCCTCGCCCTTGCCCTCGAGCGATGGCGAAGCTCCCTCTCTCAACCTCGGTGTATGCCTCCTCCGGCAGAGTGGGCTGGACCGAGACCGAGCTGGGGCTCAGGCTCGGAAGCCACCACACCAGGAGCAGCAGGCCCACCGCCAGCGCGATCGCCAGCAGGATGAACTTGTTCACCTTCAGCCCTCCTCGGTTGATTCACTTCCACCGGACGAGGATCTGCTCCCGCTGGAAGAGCTTGGCCGCCAGGAGCAATAGGCCCACATCGACCAGGGCCACGATCCCCGCCTCCAGGGCGATCAGCCAAAGGCTCAGCAGTGCCTCCTTCAAGCCGAAGATGAAGATCGGGATGACCACGGGGAGGACGGCGAAGCTCGAGAGCTGATACGCAGCCCGGGTGTCGCTCATCCTCGAGGAGATGAGCATCGAGACCGTGACCGTAAAGATGGCCACCAGTGGGGAGAGGAGGAAGATCGCCAGGAGCCATGGAGGCGTTAGGACGAGCAAGACCAGATCGGGGGTGACTAGCAGGCTGGCAACTCCGAGGAAGAGCCCGAAGAAGAGCCAGCTTATCACTATTCCTGGGATCGCCGCTGCCAAGACCTTTCCAGCAAAGAGCTCAAGATCAGTGAGCGGTGTGGCCAAGAGCGGCTCGAGGCTCTTCTGCTCCTTCTCCCCCACTACGGCATAAACGGCGATCGAGAGGGGGATGATCAGCGGCAGGAGTATGAAATAGAACATCGTCTGGTTGATCAAGATGAACCTCGTCTCCGGCGGGGCCTCGGGCGGAAGACCCTTGGCTTGCAGGAGCATGAAGGCGGCAAAACCCAAGAAAAAGAGGGGCAAGATGATGATCCCGAAGAGGATCATCTTGTTCTTGAAGGCCTCCTGCCACTCCTTCTTCATCAGCGCCCGCAGGCGGTAGTTTATCATGAGGCTGAGCCTCCCTCCCGCACCAGTTCGAGATAGACCTCTTCCAAAGTGTGCTCCATCTCCCGGACCCATTGGACCTCCCCGCCGAGCTCGACGATCCTCTTGATCAGGGCCGGGTTCTCCTCCTCAGGGTCCTTCAGGCTCACGATGAGCTTATTCCCGTCCACCTCTAAGCCCTCGATGAACGGGAGCTCGCGGACCGCCCCCTCTAGCCCGGAGGGGAGGCCCTTGAGCTGGATGACCGTCCGGCGGCCATAGAGCTGGCCCTTCAGCTCTTCCGGGGTCCCGACCTTGATCAAGCGCTGCTTGATCAGCCCGATCCGGTCGCAGAGCCGCTCGGCCTCGCTCAAGTTATGAGTGCAGAGGAAGATCGTCCTTCGCTCCTCCTTTGCCAACTCCTCGATGAAGTCTCGGACCAGCTTGGCCGCCTCGGGGTCGAGCCCAGCGGTCGGCTCATCCAGAAAGAGGACCCTTGGCTCATGGATGAGGGCCCGTGCGAGCGCGACCTTCTGTTGCAACCCCTTGGAGAATCGGCCGACCGGCTCGTCCCGCCGGTCCCAGAGGTCGAGCATCTTCAAGTATTTCTCGACCTGCTTGGCTCGCTCGCGGACGCCATAAAGTTTGGCAAAGAATTCGAGGTTCTGGTAGGCCGAGAGCCGCCCGTAGAGCCCCGGGCTCTCGGTGAGGACCCCTACGACCTGGCGGATCTTCCGGTTCTCCTTGCCGAGCTCATGCCCCGCGACGATCGCCCGCCCGCTCGTAGGGGCGATGAGCGCGGCGAGCATCCTCACGGTCGTGGTCTTTCCGGCCCCATTCGGCCCGAGGAAGCCGAAGACCTCGCCCTCCTTGACCTCCAGGTCGAGCCCTGCGACGGCCACTCTCTCCCCAAATTTCCGCGTCAGCCCCTCAGTGACGATCATGCCAGTTCGCCTTTGTGGATTGTGGAGCGAAGCTCCCGAAGCTCTCGCCACTCCCGGTCGAGAATCCCCATGATGATCGTATCCCAATAGCGCCCCTCATTGAAGACCGATTCCCGCATCACCCCTTCTCGACGGAACCCGGCCTTCTCATAGCACTTCTGGGCCCGGGGGTTGTGCTCATAGACCCGGAGGTAGATCCGATGGAGACCGAGCCGGTCGAAGCCATACCCGAGCAATAGCCTAATGGCCTCGCTCCCGTAGCCCTTGTCCCATTCGTCCTTCTCCCCGATCATGATCCCCAGCTCCGCCTGGCGGTTCTTCCAGTCCAGGCCATGGAGGCCGATATTGCCGATATGCTTGTCATCCCCCTTTAAAACGATTGCCAGGATGATATTCCGATCGTCCTTATAGAGCCCCTGGAACCACTCCCTCTCCCGAAGTTCGTTCCATGGGCGAAAGGTTGCGAGCGTCCTTGTGACCTCGGGGTCATTGATCCAGCGGAGGCAGCTCGGGATGTCCGCCTCCTCCAGTGGGCGCAAGTAGAGCCGTTCGCCGATTAGGAAGGGGTTCCTCACCGCGGTCCTCCTCAAAGTAGCCCGATCTTACCGGCTCACGGACCGGCTCGCAAGCGAGTTAGGTCAGCTCCGCTTGAGGAACCGCCAGATCCCAGCCAGGGCGGAGCGGTGGCTCTCCAGGGCTTTCCCTCGTAGCTCCATCGCCCGGTCCCACTCCAGGAGGAGCGAGAGAGGAGCCCAGAGGAAGGTGATGAGGATGACCCACCAAGGGGAGGCGAGGAGGAGGAAGATCGGAGGGATGAAGATGAGCGGGAGCTCTACGACCTGGGTGATGGAGTAGGTCCGAGCGGGAGTGCTCATGGCCGTGGCGAGCCCGGCGATGGTCCCCGCGAAGGCGATGTAGCCGAGGGCCAGTGGCCAAGGGATGAACCCCGCTAGGCCGAGGTAAGCGAGCGAGCCGAGGCAGAGGACGAGGTCGAAGAGGATCTCGTAGCCACCGATCCAGCCCGGCTCCTCTTTATACTTGCGGGCGAGGCGCCCGTCGAGGAAGTCGAGCGACCATCCGAGAAGTAAGAGGAGCATGACGGTCCCCGCCTGGCGTCGCCCTCCCAGCCCCTGGAGGGCGATGATCACTCCCAGGGGGAGCCGCGAGAAGGTCAACAGGTCCGGGATCCGCTCACGGGCCATCTTTCCCCTCCTTTCTTTCCCTTAAGGGAGCCAGCCATACTTCTCGAGGATCTCCCGGTTCCGCAGGATCAGCTCTGTCAGCCGTTCCTCAGCCCCCGGCTCGCGGAGCGACCGCGGGAGGAGCCGCTCGTAGGGGCCATTGCGGAGGGCCGCCCGCCACTTGAGGGCCCGTCCCCAGAGGGCGGCCGAGGCCCAAAGCCAGAGCCGGATCGAGATGAAGGTCGCGGCGAAGAAGATGTAGGCCAGACAGAAGAGGGAGATCAAGAGCCTCCACTCCAGCCGCGCCCGGATTAAACTCGGACGCCAGACTCGCCTACCTTCCTTGGCCATGGTGATCCTCCTTCAAGCAGTTCCATTCTACCAGGGGCTTAGCTCCTTTGTCAATCCCTCTAAGGCCTGGGGCGCGAGGCGGAGCCGCCGAGAGCAGCCAGCACGGAGCTGGATGAGGCTCGAATTGTAGGCGAACGGCGCCCAGGGGTCGGCCGGATACCGCAGCGGGTCGAGCCCGAGGGGCTCTACCCGGCCATGGGGGGCGAGGAGCTTGGCCCATTCCGCGAAGGCGACCGCGTCGGGCGCGCGGGTGAATGAGGGGACCAGCGTCAGGTAGATTCGCCGGAAGCTCTTCCCTTCGAGGAAGCGCCCCGCGAAGGCCAAGCTTCCCCGATCATTATAGGGGAGCCAGAGGGCGGGGACCCCCGTGAGGCTATTGGTAAGCGGGCTGATGTAGGTGAAGCAGTCGAGCATCAGCTCATCCTTCTTCCCCCCGGCAGCGAGGTAGGCCCGATAGGCCAGGGGGCTCGACTCCTGAGGATGGGCGAACCGGAGCTCGAGGAGCCGGAGGCCAAACGCGCGAGCGAAGCGCCGCCCATCCTCTGCCAGCCCCGGAGGGCAGCCCCACTCCGACTCCGGCCGCTCCTCCAATGGGAGCGGCAGGCTCCATCGCGCGAGGAACTCTTCGGGGCTCATGCCCCCGAGCCCGCCGACCTGGAGGAAGCTCCGCTCGCCAAGCCGGAACTGGGGCCAGGGGTAGGCACAGTCGCTCAGGACCAGGTAGCCGCCGGGGGCGAGGTTCGCCTCGATGAATTCGCGATAGGCCCGTGGGAGCCGGATCAGGCGGAACCGCAGGAGGTCGGCCTGCTTGACCAGCGGCCGATCGTGGAGAGGGTCGTAATGGTTGACCGCCTCGAAATCCTCCCCATCTTGTAGCAGTCGCTCGGCCAGCTCCGCTCCAAACCGGCAGTAGCTTTGGAGGTCATCGGGCTCGATCTTGTGGCGAAAACTCAGGAGGAACGAGGCCGTCAGGAAGGGGGCCCCTAAGAGCCCCCCGAGGTGGGCGATCCCACCGCTCGGGGCGCCGACGATGATCGCGGGATACTTCCCCGGCGGATACTGGGCGACACACCATCTGGGGAGCGCCCCGAGCCTGAGGCCCTCGCGCTCCGCTCGGCCCAGGACCCTCGAGATTCCCCACTCGATCGCCCGGAGCCGCGGGGCCTCGGGGAGGAACCGCAGGGGCCAGAGGGCCAGGCGGGCCCCCCGCGGGTAGGGCTCGAGCACGCCCCTCCCCCGACCGGTCAGGGCGAGCGCCACCTCGCGGACCGCCCTTGTCGCGGAATCGAACGGCTCAGGCTCAGGTCCGGCCACGATCGCGGTAGCGTTCCAGTCTCCGACGGATCCGTGGGTCGCGGAGCCGCTGGAGGGCCTGAGCCTCTAGCTGCCGGACTCGCTCACGCGAGACCCCCAAGAGCTGGCCGACCTCCTCCAGGGTGAGCGGCTCCTTCCCCTTCAGGCCGTAGCGCAGCTCCAGAACCTCACGCTCTCGCTCCGGCAGCTCCTTCAGGGACTCCTCCAGCTCGCTCGCCAGGAGCTCGCGGGCGATCTCCTCCGGAGGGGAGGGGCCCTCGACCCCGAGAAGCTCGCCTAGGGTCTCCTCCTCCCGCTCGCTAAGCGGGGCCTCCAGGGAGAGGGGATAGGCCGCGGCCTCCTTGGCCTGGCGGACCTTCTCCAGCGGCAAGTTTAGCTTCGCAGCCAGCTCCTCCAGCGTGGGGCGGCGGCCATGCTCGTGGAGGAAGCCCTCCTCAGCCTCATTGATCTTGAGGATCAGCTCGATGATGTGCTCCGGGAGACGGATCGTCCGCCCCTGCTCCGCTAAAGCCCGGACGATCGCCTGCCTTATCCACCAGGTGGCATAGGTCGAGAATTTATACCCCTTCTCCGGCTCGAACCGCTCCACGGCCCGGAGGAGCCCGAGGTTCCCCTCCTGAATCAGGTCGAGCAGGGGGAGACCATAGCTAGCGTAGTGGCGAGCGATCGCGACGACGAGGCGGAGATTGGCCTTGATGAACCGTTCCTTGGCCGCAGCGTCCCCCGCCCGGACTCGCCTCGCCAGTTCCCGTTCCTCCGCCTCGGAGAGGAGCGGGACCCGCCCGATCTCCTGGAGATAGCGCTCCAGCAGGCTCTGGGCCGCGACCTCGCCCTCCTCCCCCGGCTCCTCCAGTTCCATCGAGGCTATAATCCCCCTCCCAGCGGTAGTGTTGTCAGAACTCCTTCAAGAACGCCAGGACCTCCGCCAGCTCGTCCGGTGTGAACCGCCCGGCGGCCAGTTCGAGGACCTCATCCCAATTGGTGAGGCTATGGAGCCTCAGTCCCTGAGCAGCGAGGGCCTCCCGTGCCCGGCGGAGCCCGGCCCGTTCCGAAAAATACTCGAAGACTGTCAGACAGTCCCGCATCACGCCCCCGGCCCGCTCGACCCCCTCCTTGAAGCGGAGCTTACTCCCCCCGTCAGTCACGAGGTCCTCGACCAGCAAGACCCGCTGGCCCGGCTCGAGGACCCCCTCGATCTGGCCCCCGCGGCCATAGCCCTTCGGCTCCTTCCGGACATAGATCATCGGCTTCCCCAGCCGCTGAGCGAGGAAGGCCGCGAAGGGGATCCCCGCTGTCTCCCCACCGGCGATCATATCTATCGCCTCTAGCCCGATCTCGCGCTCGACCAGCTCGGCGAACCCCTCCGTAACGGCCTCGCGGGCCCTGGGGAAGGAGATGAGCCGCCGACAGTCGACATAGACCGGGGAGAGTCGGCCCGAGACGAGCCGAAAAGGCCTCCTCGGGTCGATGACGATCGAACCGGTCTCTAAGAGGAGTCGCGCAATCCCCTCCATCTCTGCTCCGGCCCACTCTAGCCCTAGCGAACGCTGTTGTCAAAGTCGCCCCAGCCCTCAGGGAGGGCGAAACCCGCGGCCCGGTAGACCGGCTCACCGCGGACGAGGGTGAGGACCGGCCAGCCGCGAAGCTCGAACCCCTCATAGGGGGACCAGCCGCATTTTGTCAATAGCTCCTCGGGCACCACTTCGCCCCAGCGGGCCAGGTCCACGACCACTAGATCGGCCTCATAGTTCAGCTCGAGCCGCCCTTTCCTCTTGAGGCCGAATCTCCGGGCTGGCTCCTCCGCGAAGGCCTCGATCAGGCGGGCTAGGCTGAGCTTACCCCGATTGACCGCATCGAGCATCAAAGGGAGGGTCGTCTCGACC
>JBBIJD010000054.1:4982-11441 GCA_037446135.1 Candidatus Fraserbacteria bacterium | reverse complement strand
GCCGGCTCCTTCGGCGATGCCGGCTGCTTCAGCTTCTACCCCAGCAAGAACCTCGGCGCCTGCGGCGATGGCGGGGCCGTGGTCACCAGTGATAAAGAAATATATGAAAAATTGAGGATCTATCGCTATATGGGGCAGCCGAGGAAGCATCTCCACCTGGTTATCGGCTATCAAGAGCGGCTGGATGAGCTCCAAGCGGCGATCCTCCGGGTCAAGCTGCGCTATCTAGACCGGTGGAACGAGCAGCGGCGGAAGTGGGCAGCCCTATATGATAGGCTATTGGCTGATACGCCCATTGTGCTCCCGAAGGAGCGGCCCTATGGAAGACATGTCTTTCATCTCTATGTGATCCGGGTGAAGCAGCGCGATGCGGTTAAGGCTAAACTAGCAGAGGCCGGGATCGAGACCCAGGTCCACTACCCGACCCCGGCGCACTTGCAACCGGCTTATGCTGACCTAGGCTATGCTAAGGGGAGCTTCCCGATCACTGAGAGGTATAGCGAGGAGATCCTCTCCCTCCCGCTCTATCCAGAGCTCGAGGAGGAAGAGATCGAGAGGGTCGTTCAAGAGCTCAAGCTAGCGCTCGAGCGGTTAGAAGGAGTGGCGCATGAGGCTTAGATATTCGGTCAGCAACTGGATCTATGGCGAGGAAGAATTAGGGAGCATCCTTGCCAAGCTGAGGAGGTTCGGCTACGACGGCGTAGAGCTGATGGGCGAGCCGGAGAGATATTCGGCCCGGGAGGTCAGGGAGCTCTGCGCTGATCATGATCTGAAGGTCCTCTCGATCGCCGGTATTTATCCCTGGCCGACGGAGGAGCGCGACCTTAGCAACCCCGAGCCACGGGTGCGTCGGCGGGCTGTCGACTACCTCCGTCAATGCTGTGATCTTGCCGCTGAGCTCGGGGCTCCATTGGTCATTGTAGTCCCTTCCGCTGTTGGGAAGACCTCACCCGTGGGGAACCCTCAGAGCGAAGAGGAGTGGGAAGAGGCTGTCAAGCGGGAATGGGACTATGCCGTCGACTCCCTGCGCAAAGCGGCCCGCTATGCCGAAGCTACAGGGATCTGGCTCGCTATAGAGCCGATCAATCGCTATGAGACCTTCTTGATAAACACCGCGGCTGCGGGGCTGCGGTTCATCTCCGAGGTCGGCTCGAAGGCGGTCAAGCTCCATCTCGATAGTTTCCACATGAACATCGAGGAGAGCGACCTGGTAGAGGCGATCCGAAAGTCCGAGGGCCTTTTGGTCAACTTTCATGTTGCCGATAGCAATCGCCAGGCAGTCGGGCGAGGTCACATCGATTTTAAGGGGATCATCGCGGCGTTGTGCGAGATAAATTACTCTGGAGCCCTGGCCCTCGAGCCTCTCTCGCCCGTCCCTAACCCTTATATGGCCGTTCGCTTCCCACGATACAGGGAGATGCTCGACCTCTATCTTGAGGAATCAATTGAGCGGCTCAAGCAGTATGAGGCCGAGGTGAGCGATAGGAGGGAGCAATAGAGATGTTCATCGATGGCATCTGGTATGAACCCAAGAGCAGGTCGAAGATGGCGGTGGTCAACCCCGCTACAGGCGAGGCCTTCGCTGAAGTCCCCAGAGGGACCAAAGAGGATGTCGATCGGGCCTTACAAGCGGCCGCGAGGGCTTTCACTCAATGGAAGGAGTCCCTTCCGTCTGAGAGGGCCTCTCTGCTCGAGAAGGCCCGCTCGATCCTCTTGGAGCGCCTCCCGAGTATCGCCCGGCTCTTGACCCAGGAGCAGGGGAAGCCCTTGAGAGAGGCCGAAGGGGAGTTAAGAGCCACGGCCGCAGCTTTGGCGTATTATGCCCGAAAGGCCGAGGAGATCAAAGGGGAGATCCTTCCTCCTAGGGCAAAGGGCATGCGCAACTTCGTGCTCAAGCAGCCGATCGGCCCGGTCGTGGCGATCGGCCCTTGGAATTATCCGGTGCTTTTGATCGCCTGGAAGGTCGCCCCAGCCCTGGCCGCGGGGTGCACTCTCGTCGTCAAGCCGGCAAGCCAGACACCCCTCGCGGCCACTGAATTCGTCAGGTGCTTCGCCGATGCCGGGGCTCCAAAGGGCGTGATCAACTTGGTCACCGGCCCGGGAAGGGAGCTGGGAGAGGCCCTCATCTGCCATCCGCTGACGGCAAAGGTCGCGTTCACTGGGGAGACGGAGACCGGGCGGCAGATCATGCGCGCCGCTGCCGATGGGATCAAGAGGATCACCCTGGAGCTCGGGGGGCACTGTCCGCTCATTGTCGCTGCCGATGCCGATATAGAAGCGGCGGTCGAGGGCGGGGTCCATCGTGCCTTCCGCAATATGGGCCAGATCTGCAATAGCATCAATAGGCTCTATGTCGAGGAGCCGGTGTATGACGGATTTGTGGAGGCCTTTGTCCAGAGGACGAGGCGATTGCGGATCGCCAATGGTCTTGAGGAGCCTGACGCCGACTTAGGGCCGATGATCGATGAGGCCGCCCGAGAGAAGACGAGGAGGCATATCCAAGATGCGGTCGCGAAGGGGGCCAAGATCCTATACGGAGGGAAGGAGCCCGAAGGGGAAGAATACAGGGGAGGCTACTTCTTCGAGCCTACGGTCCTCACCGATGTCAATCATGAGATGATCGTGATGACCGAGGAGACCTTCGGGCCGGTCGCCCCGATCATGAAGGTCTCCAGCTTGGAGGAGGCGATCAATTATGCAAACGATAGCATCTATGGCTTGGTGGCCTACCTCTATACTCAGGATCTGGACAAAGGGCTTCGGGCTGCGGAGGCGCTGGAGTATGGCACCGTCGGGATCAACAATGTGGCTGGCGGTGAAGTTGAATATCCCTACGGGGGCTGGAAGCAGAGCGGGCTGGGGATTGAGCTCTCCGAGTATGGCCTTGAGGAATATCTGTTAGTGAAGCACATCCGGATCAGATCACTGCGCTGAGGGGCTGGGAATTGAAACCATTTAGCAGAATGGTGGATCTGGCAACGGGCATCATCGCTGGGGCCTCTAATCATTGGCTCCGCTACCTAGAAGATATGCGTGACATGTATCAAGATCAGGAGGCAGTCGCCGAGGTCCTGCGGGCGAAAAACCCTCTGATCTACGAGGTTTATGAGATCCCCGTGCCGGAGGAAGAGGGCCAACTCATCCAATGCGTCACCATCATCCATCCCGGCAGGGCAGGGCGCGAATATTATATGACCAAAGGGCACTACCATAAGAAGAGGGAGAGGGCCGAGGTCTACCTCTGCCTCTCCGGCCATGGCTATCTGCTATTGCAGACCGAGGATGGTGATTCTCGAGCCCTGGAGCTTGAGCCCGGGACCGCCGCGTATGTCCCTCCGAATTGGGCCCATCGGACGGTCAATGTAAGTGATGAGCCGCTCGTGTTCTACGGCGTCTATCCCGCGGATGCTGGCCATGATTATGAGCGGATCGAGGAGCAGGGCGGGTTCCCTTTAATAATTTGCGAAAGGGGAGGCAAGCCGGTCCTCGAAGGGAACCCCCACTTCAAGCGGAGATGAGGAGCTATAAGGTCCTTGTGACCCCTCGCTCATTTCGAAATACCCCGGGGCGACATTGGGAGAGGCTGAGCCAGGCGGGGCTCGAGGTCTTGGAGAGCCCCTCCGATCGACCGCTCCGCGAGGAAGAGTTGATAGGTTTGGTTAAGGATGTAGAGGCGATGATCGTGGGCCTCGATGAGGTGACAAGGTGTGTCATTGAAGAGGCTAAGTCCCTCCGGATCATCGCCAAATACGGTGTCGGCGTGGATAACATTGACCTGAACGCCGCGGCTGAACGAGGTATCATCGTGACCTATACCCCGGGGGCCAATGCCCCGGCGGTGGCCGAGCTGACCTGGGGCCTGATCCTAGCCCTAGCGCGGCATATTGTCACCCATCACCTCCAACTCAAGGCTGGCTCCCTCAAGCGGCAGGCCGGCTGGGAGCTGGGGGGCAAGACCTTAGGGATCATTGGCCTGGGGAGCATTGGCAGGGAGGTTGCCAAGAAGGCCAGGGCATTTGAGATGAAGATCTTGGCCTATGATCCTTATCTCGACCAAGAGCATGCTAGGGAATATGGGGCAGAGTTATGCCCCTTGGAGAGGCTCCTTTCAGAGAGCGATATCGTCTCCTTGCATTGCCCGCTGACACCGGAGACGGAAGGAATGATCGGGAGCAAGGAGCTGGAGTTAATGAAGAAGGGGGCTCTCCTCATCAATACGGCGAGGAAGGGCTTGGTGGACGAGGTCGCACTGTATAAGGCATTAAAGGAGGGGAAGTTCGGGGGAGCCGCTTTCGACACCTTCGAGGATGAAACTGATCTTGAGAGCCCTCTGCTCGAGCTGGAGAACTTCCTCGGCTCGCCCCACGCTGGAGCCGCTACCCATGAATCGATCTTGCGGATGGCCGAGCTCGCGGCGAGCGAGGTGGTCAGGGTCTTAGAGGGCCAGGCCCCTCTTTACCCCGTGAAGACCATAGCTGTGCGGAAATCATCGCCATAGAAGGGAGGAGAGATATGGAATACCGCTTCTTGGGCAGGACCGGATTAAAGGTCTCGGAGCTCTGCTTCGGGACCCAGACCTTCGGATGGGGCGCTGATGAGAAGACTGCTCATGCGATGGCCGATCGGTTTGTCGAGGCCGGGGGGAACTTCTTCGATACAGCCGATATTTACAATGAAGGGCAGGCCGAAACGATCCTAGGGAAGTGGCTGAAGTCCCGCGGGCATCGTTCAGATCTCGTTATAGCCACGAAGGTCTTCTTCCCCACCGGCAAAGGGCCGAACGATACCGGCCTCTCGCGCAAGCATATCTTCGAGGCGATCGACAACAGCTTGCACCGGCTGCAGACCGACTATGTCGATTTATACCAGGTGCATTGCTTTGACATGTCTACCCCTTTGGAGGAGACACTGCGCGCCCTGGATGACCTGGTGAGGGCTGGAAAAGTGAGATATCTTGGGGCTTCAAACTTCACCCCTTCACAATTGATGAAGGCCCTCATGCTCAGCGAGATGCATGGCTGGGCCCGCTTCGACTGCCTCCAGCCGGAATACAGCCTTCTTGTGAGGAGTCCCGAATGGGAATTGCTCCCCCTCTGCCGCGCCGAGGGTGTAGGGGTCATCTGTTGGTCACCACTGGCGGGGGGCTGGCTCACGGGCAAATATCGACGTGGAGAGCCTCCCCCACCTGATAGCCGCGCGGGCCGGAGAGACCGCTTTGAAGATCTGCCGGAACAGCGTGCAAGCGAACAGACCTGGAGAGTCATAGATACACTGGCCGAAATCAGCAAGGAGTGCGGCAAGACCCCCGCCCAAGTGGCCCTCAACTGGCTCTTACAACAGCCTGGGGTCACAGCCCCCATCTTCGGTGCTCGCACTCTTAAGCAACTAGAAGATAATTTGGGCAGCACCGGATGGGCCCTCTCTCCGGAGCAGATCGCTCGGCTTAATGCCGCGAGCGAGCTCCCTCTCCCCTCGCCTTACAGCTTTATTGCTCGATACACCCGCGCGCGCAGCATGATATGAGAGACTAAGGCCTTGGGGAAAGGAGGCCAAGATGAGTGCAGCTCGAAGGGACGAGAATCTGCGACTGATGCTTGAGACCGGGGTAGTCGGGGTGGTCCGGACCGAGAGCTCGAAAGAGCTCCTCCAGGTCGCGGAGGCGATCCGCGAAGGCGGAGTCCGGTGCATCGAGATCGCCATGACCACCCCCAATGCCCTAAGGGTGATTGAGGAGGTGGCGAGTAAGCTTGATGATGTCCTGGTCGGGGCGGGGACGGTCCTCGACCCGGAGACGGCAAGGATGGCGATCCTCGCCGGTGCGGAGTTCATCGTCTCCCCGACACTGAACTTCAAGGTCATCGAGCTGGCCAAGCGCTACAGCAAGGTCGTCGCCCCTGGGACCTTCTCCCCAACGGAGATCCTCTCCGCCTGGGAGGCGGGAGCGGACATCGTGAAGGTCTTCCCCGCCACCCGCCTGGGGCCGCAATACTTCCGGGACATCAAGGCCCCGCTCCCTCAAGTGAGGCTGATGCCGACCGGCGGGGTCGATGCGAGCAACGCCGCGGAGTTCATCCGCGCCGGGGCGGATGTGATCTGCGTCGGCTCGGCCTTGATCGATAAGAAGGCCATCGCTGAAGGCCGCCTTGAGGTCCTCACCGAGAATGCCCGGAGGTTGATCGAGGCCGTCAGACAAGGAAGAGAGGGCAGGTGAGCCGGGATGCCAAGGTATGACCTAGTGACCTTCGGGGAGACGATGCTCCGCCTCTCTCCACCGGACTTTAAAAGGCTGGAGCAGGCCGAATCCCTCAATCTCGCCGTCGGTGGGAGCGAGCTGAATGTAGCCGTGGCCGCGCAGCGGCTCGGGCTCAAGACCGCCTACATCACCAGGCTCCCGCGGAATCCATTGGGGAGGCTGATCGCCAATAAGGCCCAAGAGCAGGGGGTCGATACCTCCCACAT
>JBBIJD010000054.1:0-4882 GCA_037446135.1 Candidatus Fraserbacteria bacterium | reverse complement strand
TGGGGAGGCTGATCGCCAATAAGGCCCAAGAGCAGGGGGTCGATACCTCCCACATCGTCTGGACCGACGGGGATCGGGTCGGGCTCTACTTCGTGGAGTTCGGGGCTAATCCCCGCCCGAGCTCGGTGTTGTATGATCGGGCCAATTCGGCGATCAGCAAGATCAAGCCCGGGGAGGTCCCCTGGGAGGCCATCTTCCGCGAGGCGAGGCTCTTCCATACCAGCGGGATCACCCCGGCCCTCAGCCCCTCCGCCGCTGAGGCCACGAAGGAGGCCGTCCGAGCGGCCAGGGAGGCCGGGATCACAGTGAGCATCGACTTAAACTACCGCGCCAAGCTCTGGTCCCAGGAGGAGGCCCGCAAATGCATGACCGAGCTGATGGGCTACACTGACCTCCTCCTCACCACCGAGGAAGACACCGCACGGGTCTTCGGGATCACGGGAAAGGACTACGCTGAGGTGGCAAGGAGGCTGGCCGAGGAGTTCGCCCTCAAGGCGGTGGCGATCACGATCCGGGAGGACATCTCCGTCTGGCGGAACAATTGGACGGCCATCGCCTATGCTGATGGGAAGGTCTATACCGATATCACCTATGAGCTTGAGATCGTGGACCGCGTCGGGGCGGGTGACTCCTTCACCGCCGGGTTCCTCTATGGCTACCTCACCGGGGATGTGGAGAAGGGCCTCAAATACGGGAATGCCCTCGCGGCCCTCAAGCACTCCATCCCCGGGGACCTCAATTGGTCGACCCTCGAGGAGGTCGAGGCCCTCTTGAGGGCCGGCGGGAAGGCCGGGAGGATCCGACGATAGCCTAGCCTCCAGGGCCCAGGAGGCGGCTCGACTGGAACATGGGCCATCTTCATGGTATAACATGGCTGAGCGAGGTGGATAAGCGATGGCCGAGGTGGCGTTAAAGAAGGTGACCAAGAAGTTCGGGGAGTTCGTGGCAGTGAATTCGATCGATCTGAAGGTCGGAGATGGGGAGTTCGTGGTCCTAGTCGGTCCTTCAGGCTGCGGGAAGACGACCACCTTAAGGATGGTCGCCGGCTTGGAGGAGGTCACCGCGGGCGAGATCTACATCGGCGAGCGCTTTGTCAACAATATTCCTCCCAAGGATCGCGATATCGCCATGGTCTTCCAGAACTATGCCCTCTACCCCCACATGAATGTCTACGAGAACATGGCCTTCGGCTTGAAGTTGCGGAAGGTCCCGAAGAAGGAGATCGACCGGCGGGTCCGCCAGGCGGCGGAGCTATTGGGGATCAGCGATAAGCTGAAGAACAAGCCCAGAGAGCTCTCCGGAGGCCAGCGGCAGCGGGTGGCCTTGGGGCGGGCGATCGTCCGGAACCCCAAAGTCTTCTTGTTTGACGAGCCCCTCTCGAACCTCGACGCTAAGCTGAGAGTAGCGATGAGAGCCGAGCTCCAGGAACTCCATCATGAGCTGAAGACCACGACCGTATATGTGACCCATGACCAGGTGGAGGCGATGACCCTCGGCCAGCGGGTGGCAGTGATGAAGGATGGCCAACTCCAGCAGTATGATGAGCCGCAGCGGATCTACGACCATCCGGCGAACATCTTCGTCGCCGGATTCGTCGGGAGCCCGGCGATGAACTTCATCCCGGCTAAGCTCGTCCCTGGGGATGGGAAGGTCTATGTAGCCGGGCCGGGCTTCAAGTTGAAGGTCCCGCAAGAGAAGGCCACTGCGCTCGGGAGCTATCTCGGGCAAGAGATCATTTTCGGGATCCGGCCAGAGAACCTCAAGGCGAAGGAGATGCTCCCGCTCTTCGATCCGGAGATGGTCCTCCGGGCGAAGGTCCGGGTCCGCGAGCCGCTGGGGGATGAGTTGATCATCTACGCCGAGAGCGGGGGCCAAGAGCTGGTGGCAAAGCTCGATCCTCATGTCCATGTCGGGATCGGTCAGGAGATCGAGCTCGTGGCCCAGATGGAGTCCATGCACGCCTTCGCCAAGGAGACAGAGAGGACGCTCGTCTAGTCAGCCCAGGCAGGCTGGCCGGGCTCACCGTAGCTTTTAGAGCTTGGGAACGACGATCGAAGGGAAAGGAGTGACTCATGGCTGTTAAAGTCGGGATCAACGGGTTCGGGAGGATCGGGCGGCAGACCCTGAGGGCCCTGCTCGACCGCTATCCTAGAGAGGTGGAGGTCGTGGCGATCAATGACCTCTTCGAGCTGGAGACGAATGCCCATCTCTTCAGGTATGACTCTAACTACGGCCTCTTCCCCGGGACGGTCGAGGTGGAGGGCGAGGCCTTGGTGATCGACGGCCAGAAGATCAAGGCCTATATGGAGAAGGAGCCGGGGAAGCTCCCCTGGAAGGAACTGGGAGTCGAGCTCGTCATCGAGGCGACGGGGAAGTTCACCAAGGCCGAGGAGGCAAGGGCCCATCTCGCTGCCGGGGCGAAGAAGGTCGTC
This sequence comes from Candidatus Fraserbacteria bacterium, assembly GCA_037446135.1. GTDB lineage: Bacteria > Bipolaricaulota > Bipolaricaulia > RBG-16-55-9 > JANLFV01 > JANLFV01. Next base: position 2,450 of record JBBIJD010000054.1, on the reverse strand, counting down.
ATCACCGCCCCGGCCAAGGGGGAGGACATCACGATCTGCATGGGCGTCAACGAAGATAAGTATGACCCGCGGAGGCACCAGATCATCTCTAATGCCTCCTGCACTACCAACAGCCTTGCACCGGTGGCCAAGGTCCTCCATGAGGAGTTCGGGATCGCCCAAGGGATGATGACCACCGTTCATTCTTACACTAACGACCAACGGATCCTGGACCTAGGCCATCGTGACCTCCGGCGGGCCAGGGCCGCGGCGCTCAACATCATCCCTACAACGACCGGGGCGGCGAAGGCCGTCGAGCTGGTCATCCCCGAGTTGAAGGGGAAGTTCGCCGGGATCGCCCTCCGTGTCCCGACCCCGACCGTCTCCGTCACGGACTTCGTGGCCCTCTTGGAGAAGGAGGCGACGGTCGAAAAAGTTAATGGGGCCTTCAAGCGGGCCGCGGAGGGGAAGCTCAAGGGGATCCTGGCCTACACCGATGAGCCGCTCGTCTCGATGGACTTCAAGGGAGACCCCCACTCCGCGATCGTCGATGGCCTCTCGACGGTCGCCATGGGGAAGATAGTCAAGGTCCTCGCCTGGTATGACAATGAGTGGGGCTACGCCTGTCGGACCGCCGATCTCGTCCATTTCATCGCCAAGAAGGGGTTATAATGCCGCTAGTCACGAGCAAGGAGCTCTTCGCCCGGGCCCAAGAGGAGGGGTTCGCCATCGGGGCTTTCAACGCCAACAATATGGAGCAAGTCCAGGCGATCGTCGAGACCGCCCAGGAGGAGCGGGCCCCGGTGATCCTCCAGGTGAGCCAGGGGGCGATCCGCTATGCCGGGCTGGAGTATGCCGCCGGGCTGGTGAAGCTCGCCGCCGCTTCTGTCGATGTCCCGGTGGTCCTCCATCTCGACCATGGGACGAGCTTCGAGCAGAACATCCAATGCCTCCGGGCCGGGTTCACTTCGCTGATGTTCGACGGCTCCGCGCTCCCCTACGCGGAGAATGTCGCGATCACGCGACGGGTCTGCGAGATCGCCCATGCTGTGGGGATCCCCGTCGAGGCCGAGCTCGGGCGGGTCCTCCAGGCGGAGGATGGGGTCTCCCCTGAGGAGGTCGCGGCGGCGATGACCGATCCGGATCAGGCCCATGACTTCATCGTCCGGACCGGGGCCGACTCCTTGGCCGTGGCCGTCGGCTCGGTCCACGCGATGCGGGCGCAAGAGGCGGGGCTGGATCTCGATCGGATCGAGGCGATCCGCGAGCAGACCGGGGTCCCGCTGGTCCTGCACGGCTCTTCAGGGGTGAAGGAGGAGAGCCTCCGCGAGGCGATCGCTCGAGGGATCTGTAAAATCAATGTCGCGACCTACTTGAACCAGGCGTTCGTGCGGGGCCTGAGAGAGGGGTTGGCCAAGAATCCCGATGAGGTCGATCCGCGGAAGTTCCTCACACTGGCTAAGGAATATCTCAAAGAGGCGGTCAGAGAGAAGATCCGGCTCTTCGGCTCGGCTGGGAGGATCGGCCTAGCCGGCTGGCGGAGTGGGCCTAGTCAGCATCGCGTGGCCCGCCCGGGGAGCACGGCGGAGGAGTAAGATGAGGATCGGAGTGCTGACCGGCGGTGGGGATGCCCCTGGGCTCAATGCGGCGATCCGGGCCGTAGCCCGTCGCTCCTTCCAGCTCGGCTGGGAGGTCCTGGGGATTAAGAACGGCTGGCTCGGCCTGATCGAGGGGGAGATCGCCCCGCTCACCCCGGAAGAGGTCTCCGGGATACTCCATATCGGGGGGACGATCCTCGGGACCTCTAGGACAAATCCTCTCAAGAAGGAGGAGGACCTCAAGCGCTGCCTGGAGAACATCGCGCGCCATCGGCTCGAGGCCCTCGTGGCCATCGGCGGGGACGACACCTTGAGCGTGGCCTATGAATTCCACAGGCGTGGGGTGAAGCTCGTCGGGGTCCCCAAGACGATGGACAACGACATCCCCGAGACCGACTATACTATCGGGTTCGATACGGCCGTGACGACCGTGGCCGATGCGCTCGATAAGCTCCATACCACTGCGAGTGCCCACCATCGAGCGATGGTCGTGGAGGTGATGGGCCGCGATGCCGGCTGGGTAGCGGTCGTAGGCGGCTTAGCAGGTGGGGCGGACTTCATTGCCATCCCTGAGGTCCCCTGCTCCATCGCCGAGGTCTGCGCCCATCTCGAGGAGCGACGGAAGCGAGGGAAGAATTTCAGCATCATCGTCGTCGCCGAGGGGGCGAAGTTCGCCGAGATCAGCGAGCCGGAGGACCTCGGGGAGAGGGACGCCTTCGGCCATGTCCGGCTCGACCGGCGGGGGATCGGCGCGACCGTGGCCCAGGAGATCGAGCGCCGGAGCGGGGTCGAGGCCCGGACCGTCGTCCTGGGCCACCTCCAGCGGGGTGGCTCGCCGACGCTCTTCGACCGAGTCCTAGCCACCAGGCTCGG
>JBBIJD010000053.1:9776-11659 GCA_037446135.1 Candidatus Fraserbacteria bacterium | reverse complement strand
ATTATCAATCGATCCGCCACTTGATGAACCTGGAGACGGTCAAGACCTACGAGGGGACTCACGAGATCCACACCCTGATCCTGGGGGAGGCGATCACTGGGATCCCGGCATTCAAGTGACCTTTGGTCCCACGGCAGGAAGGGTTGGACTTGCGCGGGCCATTGGGCTAGAATCCTGCCTTGATTCGAGGAGGCAAAAGTGAGGCTGAGGATCACGGAGGAGGAGTATCGCCAGCGGATCGAGCGGGTCCGGGAGAGGCTCGATGAGCGCGGGGCCGATCGCCTCGTGCTATTCGGCGCGAAGCGGATCGCCTGGCTCACCGGCTACCATCTCCTGGCGACTGAGCGGCCCTTGGCGCTGGTCATGGATAAGAAGAGGCTTGTGGCATTTGTCCCCCGGCTCGAGCTGGAGGGGGCCCGGGCCTGCCACTTGATCGATGAGGTCCATTGCTACTTCGAATATCCCGGAGAGGAGCCGCCGCTTAAGCGCCTGACCAGTTTGCTTAGGGGCGCCAAGCGCATCATCGCTGACAGCGACGGCTACCCCGGGATCTGGGGCTACGAGGGGCCAAAGCTCTCTGAGCTCGTCCAGGCCGAGGTCAGGGTCGAGCCCAAGCTCGTCGACGAGCTCTGGCTCGTCAAGAGTCCAGCCGAGATCGAATTGATCAGGGAATCGGCCAAGTGGGGCGCCCTGGCCCATCGGAAGCTCCAGGGGCTCGTCCGAGCAGGGCTGAGTGAGCTCGAACTCGGCCTTTGGGCCTCTTACGAGGCGAGTAAGGAGATGCTCGCGGCCCTGGGCCCGGAATACGGGGGTCATCTCCGGGGCGGCTTCCCCGCCGAGGCCGGGCTGATCAGCGGCGAGCGGACGGCCCTCCCACACGCGATGAGCTGGAACCGGAAGATCCAGTCCGGCGACCTCCTGATCACCGGTGCTTCCGCGGATGTCTGGGGCTATACGAGCGAGCTCGAGCGGACCATGATCGTGGGTGAGCCGACGGCGGAGCAACGCCGGTATTTCTCGATCATGCTCGAGGCCCAGCAGATCGCGCTCGAGCGGAGCGGCCCGGGGGTCCCCCTCGCCGAGGTCGATCGGGCCGTCCATAGCTTCTTCGTCAAGCGCGGGATGGAACCCTATCTGCGCCATCATACCGGCCATCATCTCGGCTTCGCCCCCCATGAGCCGCCGTTCATCGACCAGAACAGCAAGGGTGAGATGGAGCCGGGCCAGGTCTTCTCCATCGAGCCGGGGATCTACATCCCCGGCCATGGGGGCTACCGCCACAGCGATACGATCCTCATCACTGAAGATGGGGTCGAGATCTTAACGGACTATCCCCGAGACCTAGAGAGCCTGATCGTTTGATCGATCGAGATGGGGCTGCGGACCTGGATCGGACTGCTCCTCGCTGTAGCGGCGCTCCTGGGGCTCGCGCGGTGGAGGCTATATGTAGCGCTATTCATCGCGGGTGTGGTGTTCGGGCTACTGGCCCTTCCCCCTCAAGAGATCGGCTCAGCGCTCCTCGGGGTCTTCCGCGATCCGGGGATCTTGCTCTTGGCCCTGATCGTCGCGATCATCCCCCTGATCGGCGGCGGGCTGGAGGAGTCGGGCCAGATGGAGGGCTTGGTGCAGAACATGCGGATCGGCCGAAGAGCCTTCCTTGCCTTCGCCCCGGCCATCGTCGGGATGCTCCCCATGCCCGGCGGGGCACTCCTCTCGGCCCCGCTCGTCGAGCGCGGCGGCGGAGACAAGACCGATGGAGCCCTCAAGGCCGCGGTGAATGTCTGGTTCAGACATGTCCTCTTCCTGGTCTATCCCCTGGGGCCGGCCCTGATCGCCTCGGCAAAGGTCGCCGGACTCGAGGTCTATCGGGTCATACCCTACCT
>JBBIJD010000053.1:0-9676 GCA_037446135.1 Candidatus Fraserbacteria bacterium | reverse complement strand
TGCTCCAAGTGGGGAAGAAGATGAAGGTCTGGCGATTCAGCTTGGTCATCTTGGGGATGTTCTTCTTCATCGGGGTCTTTCAGCGGTCGGAGGCCCCCCAGCTCTTGGCCGGGCTGGCCCTCCCCCCAGTGGTGCTCTCCGTAGTCGGGGGCTTCCTCTTGGGGCTGATCACAGGCCGGATCGAGGCCTCAGCTTCGATCCTTATCCCCATCTTGGCTGTGGGAGCGCCCGGTGTGACGCTCCCTCTCTTTGCCATGATCTTCTACAGTATCTTCCTCGGCTATGTCTTGACCCCGATGCACCCCTGTATCGCGGTCTCGACGGAGTATTTCCACATCCCGCTCCGGGCCTTCTTGGGAAGGCTGGCCCTCCCCGCGGCCATCGCCCTCGCCGTGGCCGCGGTGCTGGCGACCTTGCTTTACTGAGAGACCAGGACAAACTACTGCCGGTGGTAGAGCAGGATCAGGTTGTCCCCGTAGCGTCGCTCGCGGATGAGGGCTAGAGGGCCGTAGTGTTCTTCCAGTCCGGCCCGCTCCTTCTTGAAGATCTCGGCGATCACCAGCCCATCCTCCTCCACGATCGAGGAATTGCCGAGCTGCGCGAGTGTCCGCTCGACCAGCCCCTCCCCGTAGGGCGGGCCGATGAAGACCAAGTCGAACCGCCTCCCCCGCCGTTCGAACCGCGCGAGCGCCTCGAAGACATCGAGCCGGTAGACCCTGGCCTGGCTGGTCAGGCCCAGCTTCGCTAGGTTCATCTTGATCAGCTGGACCGCCTCGGGGAGGTTGTCCACGAAGGTGCATTCTGCTGCCCCTCGGCTGAGGGCCTCGATCCCCACCGCTCCCGTCCCGGCGAAGAGGTCTAAAAAGCGACTGCCAGGGACGAAGTCCTGGACGATGTTGAAGAGGGCCGCCCGGACTTGGTCCCGCATCGGGCGGATCCGCTCATCCTGGAGATCGAGGAGCCGCTCCCCGCCCTTTGTCCCACCGATCACCCGCATCTTTTCTTGCCCCCGGGAGTTCAGGATACCTTGCTTCTCGCCGGGCCGCAACAGCACGGTGTCCTCCCTTTGGGGGATGAGCTTCCCGAAAACCTCCGCAGTTCATCCACAGGATCTTCACCTCTTGAGGATATAATCAAAATAGGAGAGGGGTGATGGCAGTGGGCAGATCGGTTCTCTTAGGGCTTCTCCTCCTGGCGGCCTCCTTGGGGGGCTCGCTGACTGGCACCAGGGGCGAGGTGGCCGAGCAGGCCGTGGTGATCAACGAGGTCGCCTGGGCCGGGACGGCCGCCAACTCCAACGATGAGTGGCTCGAACTCTACAACAATACCGATGAAGCTATCGACCTGACCGGCTGGCGCTTGAAGTCCGATGACGGGAGCCCTGAGCTCGTCCTTCGCGGGACTATCCCCGCGAGGGGGTTCTTCCTCCTCGAGCGGGGCGATGATACCACGATCAGCGATCTCCCCGCTGATCAGATCTACCAAGGGGCGCTGACCAATTCCGGGGAGAGCCTCCGCCTCTTCGATCCCCAAGGGAGGCTCATCGATTCGGCCAACGGAGATGGCGGGCGCTGGCCGGGTGGGACCGATGCCAACGGTAAGCCGCCCTATGCTTCAATGGAGCGGATCGATCCCTCCTTGCCCGACGCTGACGATAACTGGGGGACGAACAATGGCCAGACCTGCAACGGCCTCGATGCTCGAGGAAATCCAGTCAATGGCACGCCGAAGGCCACCAACTCCGCCTTCAACCTCCCGCCGGTGGCGAGCTTCACCTTCTCCCCCCAGGCCCCGCTGGTCAACGAGGAGGTGGTCTTCGAGGCCTCGGCCTCCTCTGACCCTGACGGGGAGATCGTTTCGTTCCTCTGGGACTTCGGCGATGAGGCAGTCGGCGAAGGCCAGACGACCTCGCATAAGTATGAAAAAGCCGGGAGCTTCATGGTCCGACTCACAGTGACTGACGAACGGAATGCCCAGGACTCAGCGACACGAGAGATTACCGTCCGGGGCGAAAATCTGCGGCCGAACGCGGCCTTCTCCTTCGCTCCAGAGCGGCCGACGGTCGAGGACCTGATCCAATTCATCGACGAATCGGCCGACCCTGACGGCGAGATTGTCTCATGGAATTGGGACTTTGGCGATGGCATGACCAGCGTTCTGCGAAACCCTAGCCATCAGTATGCTGAGCCGAGGAGCTATACCGTCACTTTAATGGTCACTGACAACGATGGGGCTATCGCCACTGCCACGGCTGAGCTCGTTGTAACGCGGAAGAATCTCCCACCGGTGGCCGACTTCAGCTACTCCCCTCTGGAGCCGACGACCCAGGATGAGGTCCAATTCATCGACCAGTCGAGCGACCCCGATGGTGAAATTGTGAGCTGGCTCTGGGAGTTCGGAGACGGCGCGACCGCGGAGGTCCAGAGCCCGCCGCATAAGTATGCCAAGGCCGGAACCTATAAGGTGAAGCTGACCGTGGCTGATGATCGGGGCGCGACCGACGAGGCCATCCAGGAGATCACCGTAGGGAATGTCGGGCCGATCGCGGCCTTCTCTATAACTCCCGCGGAGGCCCTCACTGGCGAGCCGGTGACTTTCGATGCCTCGGCCTCCTATGATCCCGACGGGAAGATCGTGCAGTTCGCCTGGGACTTCGATGGGGACGGGACATTCGAGGAGTGCGTGGCTACAGCGAAGATCACTCATGCCTTCGCCGATAACGGGAGTTACACCGTTAGGCTCGAGGTCACCGACGATGATGGAGCGACGGACGAGGCGAGCGGGATGGTGAAGATCAAGAACCGCCCGCCGGAGGCGGCCTTCAGCTTCGAGCCGGAGAGGCCGCGGACCATCGACCCTGTCCAATTCACTGATGAATCGAGTGACCGGGATGGGAGGATCGTCGCTTGGGTTTGGGCTTTCGGTGATGGGGTCGGCTCGAGCGAGCGGAGTCCGACCCATCGCTATGCTAAGAGCGGGAGATATACCGTCACATTGACCGTGACCGACGATGATGGAGCCGAGGCGAGCATCTCCAAGGAGCTCGAGGTCATCAACTCCCCGCCCTTTGCCGACTTCAGCTTCTCCCCCGCCGAGCCGAAGGTCGGGGATACGATTCAGTTTGTCGATCTATCCCAGGATCCCGACGGCTACATCGTCTCCTGGGGTTGGGATTTCGGAGACGGCCTAACCTGCCCGCCGGAGTGCGACTCTGGGGATCATCGGAATCCAACACACCACTATGATGCCCCCGGGACCTACACCGTCGTCCTCACGGTGATCGACAACGAGGGAGCACTCGTGCGGACGGCCAAGGAGATCACCATCGCCCCCTAATTATTGGGCAAGGGCTCCGTCACCGGCGTCCCAGTCCGGTAGTAGGCCAGCAGTCGGAGCATCATCTCGTAGTCGATGATCGCCCCGCCGGTCCCCGGGACCGGTTCACCCTTCAGGTAGAGCTCCTTCGCCCGCGCGAGCTGGGCTTCCTTGATCACGGCCCTCCCTTGGGGATCGTAGCAGCTCGCCGGATCGGGCCGATTGGCCGCCACATCGAGGCAGGCGACTGCCACCTCGATAGAGAGCTTCTCCACCACCTCTAGGCTCGTGAGCCCGCCGACGCGGATCTCGAACTTGGGAGAGAAGCTGATCGCCGTCCCGGAGAGGGCATACCGTCCCGGAGCTTGGTCAGGTGGGACCGCTACGCTATAGCTGAGCCGGAGCTCCTGAGGCGGACAGAGCGGCTCGAGCCAGATCCACTCGTTCGGCGGACGGAACTGCGCCCCGGCGCTCTCGAGCGGGGTGATCGTCCAACCTTGAGGATAGAGCTCCCTCAGCCCTAGGCCGTTGATACAGACCTTCGGGACGATCGCCACGCTCACGGGATAATCCTGGCCGGGGAGGAGTTGCTCCTGTGGATAGGTGAGGACCGTGCGAGTGAGGAGGGCCTCGATCGCCCCGACAGTGACCATCTGGGAGGCCTCACAGGTGGCCCCCTCCTCATCGGTGACTAGGAGCTTCACCAGGTATTGCCCATCACTCTTGTAGCGATGGGAAGGGTTCCGTTTCGATGAGCTCGTCCCATCGCCGAAGTCCCAGAGCCAGGAGACGATCATCCCCCCGAAGGGATCGCTCGATTGGTCATAGAAGTTCACATCCTCGGCGATGGTCGGCTTGGCCGGCTCGTAGCTGAACCCGCAGCGGGGCGGGACATTCTTGACCCTGATTGTCGCCTCAGGGAGGCGAATGGGCGGGAGGGGTGCCCCCGAGAGGGGATTCTTCAGCAAGAGCTCGCCCCCGCTCTCGACGAGGATCGTGCCGGTCTTCTCCGCGCTGATGGCGAACGAGACCTGCCAAGTCTCGCCCAGCCCCAGCCGCTCCCGGCGCCAGACGATGGTCCAGCCGTCTTCGCTGGGCTCGACGCTTATGGGGAGCTCGCTCGGCTCGCCCTCATAGCGGATGTAGCCAGGGAGGCGCTCGACCAAGGTGAGCTCGCTCCCCGCCAGGCCGATGAGCTCCTGGAGGGTTCGCTCGAGATAGTCGAGGAAGAAGGCCGGAGAGGAGAAGAACCTCACCCCCTCGATCCTCCCGATCTTCCCGGGGAAGAGCGGACTGACCATCCCGATCCCGACGATCAGGGGGGCGATCCCCTCCTCTACAGCCCTGGCCAGTTCGCCCTCCGGCTCCTGGCCGTGAGAGCACATCCCGTCCGTGAGGAAGACCATAACAGGGAGGGCAGTCGGCCTCCCCGAGCGGAGGAGCGCGATTGCCTCCGCGACCCCGGCAGAGCAGGCCGTCTTCCCCCCGGTAGAGAGCGCCCCGACCGCCCGGAGGAAGGTCGCTTTACCCTCCGGGTTGGCCGGGGTGAGCCCGAGGTCCGTCCGGGCGGAGTCGGCAAAGGAGACCAGCCCGATCTGGTCAATAGAGTCGAGCAGCTCCAGGACCTGGGCGACGGCCGCCCTGATCCGGGTGATATCCATAGTTGCGGATCGGTCGATGAGGAAGACCAGATCGAGCGGGAGCCGCGCCTCAGCCAGTGGGTCCCCCTTGATGGCGATAGTGATAGTCGCACGATCTGGAGCGCCGTAGCCTCGGGGGTTGATCAGCTCGGGGCGGACCGATTTAGAGATGCTGATCGGGCCTGCTGGCTGCTCCGCCGTCAGGGAGCCGGCGGCCAAGACCAGGATCAGAGCTGCCAGGGCCAGGAGGACCAGACCGCTCAGCTTCGTCTTCACCTGGTTCACCTCCTCAAGCCGAACCTGGCCCAGAGCTCGGCCCGGCGCTCCCCGGCCCGAAGGCTCCAGAAGAGCCAGAGAAGGAGTGGGAAGAGGACGAGCGAGCCGAGCCCGCCGACGAGAGCCCCGCTCCAAGCAGTCTCCAAGGAGGCGAGCGGCGGGTCCTCGAAGGTCCCATCGCCCTTCCCGAGCAAGACCGTCGCATTATTCGAGCCAGCGTTGGCGACCGCGAGATCGACATTCCCGTCAGGATTGAATCTCCCCGCGATCACGGCATTCGGCTTCTCACCGACATTCACGAGCCGCTGCTCCTCGAATGAGCCGTCCCCCTTCCCGAGGAGGATCGAGAGGTTGTTCGAGCTGTAATTCGCGACCGCGAGATCGAGCTTCTTGTCGTTATTGAAATCCTCGGCCACCACGGCCCGAGGGGACTCGCCGGTCGAGGCCTTACCACAGGGGCTCAAGCTCCCATTGCCCTTCCCGCAGAAGACCGTCACGGCGTTCGCCTCGGACTCGGCCACCGCGAGGTCGGGCTTCCCGTCCCCGTTGAAGTCCTTGATCGTCAGGCGGCGGGGCCGGTTCAGGCCCGTCAGCTTCGGCCCGAGGGTGAAGCCCCCTCCACCGTTCCCGAAGAGGATAACGATATCGTTGGAGTTGAGGTTCGAGACGGCGAGGTCAGCCTTCCCGTCACTATTGAGGTCGCCCAGGGCTAGGCCCTCGGGGGCCTCCCCCACCGCCGCGGTAGTTATGGCCTCCTTGAAGCTCCCATCCCCGTTGCCGAGGAGGATCGAGAGGTTATTGGCCCCGGAGTTGGCCACGACCAGGTCGATGTTCCCATCCTTATTGAGATCATTAGCGACCAGGGCCATCGGGTTGCTCCCCACGGCCGGCTCGCCCCGGGGCTGGAAGCCCCCCTTCCCATCCCCCTGGAGGACCGTAAGGTTATTCGAGCCGGCATTGCTCACCGCGAGGTCGAGCTGATTGTCCTTGTTGAAGTCCGCGGCGACGATATCGCTCGGGCTGATCCCGACATTGACGGTCCCACTGGGGCTGAATTTCCCATCCCCCGCGCCGAGGAGGATCGAGATGCTATTCGAGTCTTGGTTAGCGACCGCGAGGTCCTCCTTCCCATCGCCGTTGAAGTCCCCACCGACCAGGGCGGCCGGCTCAATCCCGACCGTCGGGGTCTTGCTCGCCGGTGGGGGCGGCGGTGGGGCAGCAACGACCGTCAAGTCTTTGCAGGCCTTCCCTTCTGCGCCCTTGTCGTCCCTGACAGTGAGACAGACCTTGTAAGTGCCCTCCTTGGCATAGGCATGCTCGGCGGTCTTCCCACTCCCGCTCTTCCCATCGCCGAAGTCCCAGAGATAGGCAGTAATCTGGCCGTCAGGATCGCGGGAGGCCGAGCCATCGAACTTCACCGTCTCGTTGACCTTCGGCTGGGCCGGCGTGTAGCTGAAGTCCGCCACCGGCGGCTGATTCGGCTTTACGAGTTCAGGGAGAAAAAAACTCCCCGCTCCCTTCCCCAAGAGGAGGGTCACATCATTGGAGAGCTCGTTGGCCACGACCAGGTCGGGGTTCCCGTCCCGGTCCTTATCGAAGTCCCCGGAGGCGATCGCCACCGGCTTCTCGCCCACGGCGAACTTCCCCGCCACGGCTTGGAATTCGCCCTTCTTCCCCTGGGCGTCCCGCCTCCCGGAGAGGATCCAGACATCGTTCGCCAGGGCGTTCGTCACGGCGATGTCCACCATCGCATCCTGGTTGAGGTCTCGGACCACCAGGGCCGAGGGGGCCTGATCGACGCGATACTTCCCCTTGAGAGCGAAATCCCCGGTCCCATCCCCGAAGAAGGTCCAGACATCATCGGACTCGAAGTTGGCCACCACCAAGTCCTGGATGTTATTGCAGTCAAGGTCAGCGACCTTGACATCCTGGGGCCGGCGCCCGGTCTCGAAGCAGCTCGGGGCCCCGAAGGTCCCATCCCCCTTCCCGAGGTGGACACAGAGGTTATTCGACCCGGAGTTGGCCACCACGAGGTCGGGCTTCGCGTCCCGGTTGAAGTCCCCGACGGCCAGGGCCACGGGGGTCATCCCCCCGGCGGGGAAGTTGGTCTGCTTACTATCGTCAACGATGGTAAGGTCGTTTGACCCGGAGTTGGCCACTACGATCTCCAGGGTCGCGTCCCGGTCGAAGTCGGCGACCACTACGGCGCTGGGGCAGTCGCCGAGCCGGAGGGCCTTGTCCTTCGTAAAGCCGCCCTTTCCGTCACCCTTGAAGGTGAAAAAGTTAGCGTAATCGGCCCTTGTGCTCACGGCGGTCGCCGTCGTGGTTGTGGTCACGATCTCGGTCAGCCCGCAAGCGGCCAGGGCCAAGTCCTCAATCCCGTCTTTAGTGAGGTCGCCGACGGCGATCGCGGCAGGGATGACCGGTTTGGAGGAGTCATACTTCACGGCATCAGCCTTACAATCAAAAGAGCCATCGCCCTTGGCCAGGCAGATAGTGATGTCATTAGAGAGCTCATTGGCCACAGCGAAGTCATCCCACCCATTCCGATCGAAGTCCCCGACGGCGATCGACCGTGGATGGGCGCCGACGGGGAGCCCGGCCCCAAGGGCCGCTCCGACGAGGAGCAAGGCCAGGGCACTCAAGAGCACTGCACGCAAGACTGGTCTAAACATTACAACCTCCTTCGACACTCACCGACCGCTCTCGTGCGCTCGCACTCCCGCTCAGTCTTTTCTGCTCGGGCGTATTCTACCTCACCTCCTTTGAGAGTGTATGTAATCGGGATCACCGTTAGGCCCGCGGGCATCCCATGGCCACCGCGAGGAGGGCGAACTCCTCTTCCTCTTCGGCTTCGAGGCCGAGGAGCCGGTTGAGCTCGTCATCGAAGAAGGCCCCGATCGGGCAGCTTCCGAGCCCTAAGGCGGTCGCCTCGAGCTGGATGTTCTCGGCCGCATGGCCGGCGTCCAGGAGGACATAGCGATAGGCCCGCTCGCCATACTTCCAGGCCGTCCGGCGGTGGACCGCTGTCAGGACGAGGACCACAGCGGCATTCGCTAGAAAGTCTTGCTCGAGGCAGGCTTTGGCGATCTCCCGCCGCAGGTCACCCTGCCGGAGGGGATGCAAGTGGTGCGCAAGAGCATCGTAATGGTAGAGTCCGCGCTCTAGGTCCGCGACATTGTTTACCACAGGATAGAGCTCGATCGGGGTCAGCCCACCGGCGGTGGGGGCCGCGCGCTTGTATCCCGGTGAGCCGGTCACTCCCAGGCCATAGAAGAGGAGCCTTGCTAACTCCTCCAACGTGAGTGGCTCGTCTGAATAGTCCCGGACCGATCTTCTCTTCCGGATCGCCTCCTCTAGTGACAGGCCGTGAGGGTCGACCTTCGGGGGAGGGAGGGGGATGGCCTCGACCCGGTAATCCTTGTGCATCTGGGGGATAGGCCCCCGCTCGGCCGTCCGCGGGGTGAAGAAAAGCCGCTCACGGGTATGGCTGCTCTCCCGGTGGAACAGCAGATACTTCGCCATACTGCCTCCTCAACCCTCAGGATATCCTAGCCCCTTAGGGCCGAGCTTGCCAAAAGCAGGGCTAGCCGATAGCTGACTCCTGTGGGCTGGCTGGGGCGGTCGGACCGGGGCCTAGTCCAGCTCAGCGGAGATACTTGAGGATCTCGGCCAGCTCCTCGATCGCCTCCTCACCCTTCCCGGCGTGGATCGCCCCAGTGAGGCAGCCCTTCATGTGGCTCTTGGTCAGCTCATGGGCGATGTTGGATAGCTGGGCCTGGACGGCCGCTATTTGCTTGAGAATCTCGACGCAGTAACGCTCCTCCTCGATCATCCGCTCGATCGCCTGGATGTGGCCCACGACGGTCCGCATCCGGCGGCGAAGCCGCCCCTTAATCTCGGGGAAGAGGGCCAGGCTCCCCTTCTCCTGCACTACTCTTTTTGCCATCTGCCTATCCTCCCTTCAGCTCGGCCTCGATCGCCTGCCGGAAGGAGCTGAACGGCTGAGCCCCGACCAGCTTGATCCCATTGATGAAGAAGGTCGGTGTCCCCGTCACGCTGTAGCTCAGGCCGGCATTGAGGTCCTTCTGCACCTCCTCGGCGTAGCGCCTGGAGGAGAGGCACTCGCGGAACCTCTCCTTATCCAGGCCGAGCGCTTCGGCATAGCCGACGAAGAGCTGGCTCGCGGCGGTGCCGGCGCTCCCGGCCCACTCCCCCTGCCCCGCGAAGAGCCGGTCGTGCATCTCCCAGAAGGCACCCTGCTCATAGGCGCACTGGGCCGCCTCGGCCGCCAAAGCGGCATTCTGGTGGAACGATAAGGGGAAGTCGCGGAAGACGAGCTTCACCTTACCGGTGTCGATGTATTCCCGCTTGAGCTGGGGGAAGGTCCGCTGGGCGAACCGGGCGCAGTAGGGGCACTGGAAGTCGGAGAACTCCACGATCAC
>JBBIJD010000052.1:0-12256 GCA_037446135.1 Candidatus Fraserbacteria bacterium | reverse complement strand
GGGGTGGTCCCCTACGGCCTGTGGGGTTACTCGGAGAAGGTGAAGCAATATACCCTCAGCGTCGAGACCGCTAGGGCCCTCCTCGCCGCGGCCGGATATCCTGAGGGGGGCTTCAAGCTCCTCCTCACCTATGTCTCCGGGGACGAGAATGAGCGGCGGACCGCGGAGCTCTGGAAGTCGGAGCTCGCCAAGCTGAACATCGACCTGGAGATCAGGGGGATGCCCTGGGAGGCCCAGGTGGATCTGGGCCATGCTACAGACCCGAATGAGCGGCAGGACATCTTCCTCTTCTACTGGTGGCCGGACTATGCCCATCCTCATTCCTTCCTCAGCGCCATGTTCGAGACCCTCGAGCCGCCGCTCTTCAATTTCAGCTACTACAGCAATCCCGTATATGATGCCCTGATCAACAAGGCCAACGAGCTCTCGGCGACGGACAGGGAGGAGGCGATCAACCTGTATGTCGAGGCCCAAAATATCCTGATGGAGGACGCTGCCGGGGTCGCCATCTACGATATGGAATACCTCCGGGCTAAGCGGGCCTCTCTCAAGGGGTATGTGGATAACCCCGCCTATTCCCATGTCGTATTCTGGTACGACTGCTACAGGGAATAGGGCTTAAGGGCCGAGGAGGGGAGCCCCTCCTCGGCCCTCACCCCCTTTGGTTGGGGGCGAAGGACCCCAGTCCATGGAGCTCTCATCCTATGTTGCTCGGCGGGTCTCGCTCTCGATAATAGCGCTGTTCGGTGTATCTCTCATCACCTTCCTCCTCACCTCCGTGGTGCCAGCCAATCCGGCCCTCAGGTGGGTCGGCCCGCACGCCAAGCCTGAACAGATCGCTAGAGCGAGGGTTGAGCTAGGGCTAGATGAGCCCATCTACATCCGTTACTACAGGTATATAACAAACTTCATCCGAGGCAATTGGGGGGTCTCCATCAGGACCCACCAGCCGGTCTTGAAGGACATAGCGGCCTATCTCCCGGCCTCGCTCGAATTGATCATCTTCGGGATGCTCCTCGCCCTCATCATCGGCGTTCCGCTCGGAATCTTATCGGCCGCGAAGGACGGGACATATATCGATCACCTCAGCCGGACATTCTCCATCGCCGGGGTGGCCCTCCCGGCCTTCTGGCTGGGGATGATCCTCCAGATCATATTCTTCCGGGAGCTGGGCTGGTTCCCCCTGGAGGGACGGATCGACACGGTGACTCTCCTGATCCATCCGATCAGGAACATAACCGGGTTCTACCTGCTCGATTCCCTGATCACCGGGAACTTCACTGCCTTCGGAAGCGCCCTCAGGCATATCATCCTCCCGGCGGTCACCCTCTCGACCTACCCCCTCGGGCTGACCGTCAGGATGACCAGGGCGACGATGCTGGAGATCTTGAATGAGGAGTATATCAGGACCGTTCGGGCCTACGGGGTGAGCGAGGTTAAGGTGCTATGCGTATATGCCCTGAAGAACGCGATCGGGCCGGTCCTGACGGTCTCGGCGCTGACCTTCGCTTACTCGCTCGTCTCGACCTTCCTCATCGAGGCCGTATTCAGCTGGCCTGGACTGGGGCGCTACGCGGCGAGCGCGATCATAACCGTGGATTATCCGGCGATCATGGGGATCACGCTCTTGATCGCCCTGACCTATGTGATATTGAACCTCTTGGTGGACCTCGCATTGGCGTTCTTGGACCCGAGGATCCGGATCGGCTAGCGGGGCCGAAAGATGTTTGGAAAGATAAAGCTCAGCCTTCGCCTCCTTTGGCGGACTCCTCTGATGGCTGCGGGCTCGTCCGTGGTCCTGCTCCTGGTCCTCATCGCAGTCTTTGCCCCCTGGCTGGCCCCCTATCCCGAGGACAGCCTCGGAGCGACACGCATCAAGGAGAGGTTTCAGCCCCCATCTCTTGAGCATCCTTTGGGGACCGACGAGCTAGGGAGGGATGTCCTGAGCCGGGTCCTCTATGGCTCCCGGGTCTCCCTGGAGGTCGGGGTCATCGCGATCGGGCTGGCACTGCTCATCGGCGTGCCCCTAGGGGTGATCGCGGGCTACTCCGGGGGGAAGCTCGACGAGCTCATCATGAGGATCACCGATGTATTCCTGAGCTTCCCGACGCTGCTCTTGGCCATGGCGATCTCGGCCATGCTCGGGCCGACATTGAGGAACGCGATGATCGCTATCGCGATCTCCTGGTGGCCTTGGTATACGCGGCTCCTCCGGAGCGAGGCGGTCTCGGTGAAGGAGAGGGACTTCGTGGAGGCCGCCCGGGCCATGGGGGCCTCCTGGGGGAAGATCGTCTTTAGACATATCCTCCCCAATTGCCTCGCCCCGGTCATCGTCCAAGGCTCGATGGACTTCGGCTCGATCATCCTCACCTCGGCCGCACTGAGCTTCCTCGGCTTGGGAGCCCAGCCGCCCACCCCGGAGTGGGGGCTGATGATCAGCACCAGTCGGACCTTCTTCCTGACCCATTGGTGGATCGTGACCTTCCCCGGGCTGGCCATCTTCATCGCCGTGCTCTCCTTCAACCTGGTGGGGGACGGCCTGCGGGAGATCTTAGACCCAAAGATGAGAAGGAGGAGGATGATCTGAATCATGAAGATCTTGAGGGAGCAAGAGCTAGAAGATCTTATCACCGGGTGTGCCATCCTAGGCACCGGTGGCGGAGGGAGCCCCAGGAGGGGGCTCGAGTTGGTCCGGAGCGACCTTGAGGCAGGGCGGGAGTTCAAGCTGATCGGGCTCGAGGAGGTCCCTGATGATGCCCTGGTCGCCTCGCCCTACATGTGCGGGAGCGTATCGCCGGAGGGCTCATCTCAATCCCGGGATCAGGATGAAAGGCTCGAGCCCCTCCGGGCCTTTGAGGCCCTGGAGGAATACCTCGGGCGGGAGTTCTTTGCCGTCATCCCCACGGAGATCGGCGGGGGGAACACCGCCGTGGCGCTCTCCGTGGCCGCAAGGCTCGGTCTCCCCGTAGTCGATGCCGATCCCGCGGGCCGGTCCGTCCCCGAGCTGCAGCATACCACATTCTATATCATGAATGTCCCCATAGCCCCCTTAGCCTTGGCCACCGCAAGAGGCGATATCATCATCCTGAAGGAGGTGGCCGACGACTTCCGGGCCGAGGAGCTCGCCCGGGCGATCGCCGTGGCCAGCGGGAACCGCGCCGGGGTCGCCGACCATCCCCTTGAAGGGCGGCTCTTGAAGGGCTCGATCATCCCCGGGACGCTCTCCAAGGCCCTGGCGATCGGGGAGGCGGTCCGGAAGGCCCGCTCCTCCGGCAAGGACCCAGTGGAGGCCGCGGCCGCCGCAGGCGGAGGGTATCTCCTATTCAGGGGGCGGGTAACCCGGACTGATTGGAAGATCGAAGAGGGGTTCACCATCGGGGAGCTGGCGCTCCTCGGGGAGGGGGATTACTTGGGCCACCGCTACCGGATATGGTATAAGAACGAGCACATCATCTCCTGGTTCGATGATGAGCCCGATGTCATGGTCCCGGACCTCATCTGCCTCCTCGAGCCCGCGACCGGGGAGGCGATCACGAACCCCAACTGCCGGGAGGGGATGGAAGCGGCGGTCGTCGGCTATCCCGCCCCGGAGATCTGGCGGTCTCCGAGGGGGCTGGAGCTCTTCGGGCCGGGGCACTTCGGCTATGAATTAGAATACAGGAGGATCGAGGCTAACAGGAGGTTGGCATGATCCAGCTCGAGCTGGCGAAGGCGGCAAAGACCATCGTCGAATACATCTGCAACCTGAGGGAGGGGGAGGAGGTCCTGATCTATGCCGATACCGCCGCGGATCTTGAGGTCGCAAAGCACCTCGCCGAGGCGGCCCACGCCGCGGGCGGGAGCGTCTCCCTGATTTTGTATGAGACTCGACCCGAAGTCGATATGGAGCCTCCGGCCCCGCTGGCGGCGGCGATGAAGGCCGCGGACCTGATCATCGAGCTGGCCGGGAAGTATCTCATCCATACCGAGGCGTATCTCGAGGCCCTCAAGACCGCTCGGATCCTGTGCCTCACGGGGATGACGGCCGAGATGATGAGGCGTTGTGTGGCCGCTATAGATTACCCTAGGATGCTGGAGCTGGGCGACGCCCTGGTCGAAGTGCTCAAAGTGGGGAACAGGATGGAGATCAAGACCCCCGCGGGCACAGAGTTGAGCCTCGAGCTGGGAGGGAGATTGGTCGAGCACAACGCTGGGAGGATCGCTAGCCCCGGCGAGGAGAGCTTCCTCGGAGGGCAGGTCTCCTGGTATCCCCTGGAGAGGACGATCAACGGGACCATCGTCTTTGACGGCTCCCTCTGGCCCCCGGAGGACCTGGGCCTCCTCAAGGGGCCGATCAGGCTCGAGGTGGAGGAGGGGGAGATCAAGCGGATCGAGGGGGGAGCGGAGGCCGCTCGGCTGAGGGAGTGGCTCAAGAGCTTCGACGACCCGAAGATGTTCAAGCTCGCCCACTTCTCCTATGGCTTCAACCCTGGGGCCAGGCTGACCGGGAAGATCCTGGAGGATGAACGGGTCTTCGGCTCCGTGGAGATCGGGATCGGCTCCCAGGTCCCGAGCTTCGCGGTCGGCCCGGCCAAGGCCCACACCGATGGGGTGATGCTCAACCCGACAGTGATATTGGACGGCGAGCCCATCGAGGAGGAGGGCCGGTTCGTCCATCCGAAGCTCACGGAGCTGGCGGAGGGGCTGCTCCGAGTCCAAGGCAGAAGGGGGAGGGATGGCGATGAGCAGGAGTAGGGGAGAGGCCCTCTTTGAGGTCATCAAGGGGAGGAGGAGCGTCCGCTCCTATGAGGACCGAGAGGTCCCGGTCGAGATGCTGGAAAAGCTCCTCGATGCCGGGCGATGGGCTCCTACCCCGGGGAATGTGCAGTCCTGGAGGTTCATCGTCGTCCGAGAGACCAGGCAGCTTGAGCGGCTCAAGGCCCTCTCCCCCGGCTTCCCCAGGGAGGCCAAAGCGGCGATCGTGGTCTGCTCCGATCGGGGGGATATGGAGCTCGGGGAGAGCTCCGGGCATGGAGAAACCCTGGCCGCCGAGGAGGGGGCCATGGCGGCCCAGAATATGCTGCTCATGGCCCATGCCCTGGGGCTCGGCTCTTGCCCGGTAGCCTCCTTCTCCGAGGTCGGGGTGAGGGAGTTGTTGGAGTTGCCCGACCATATCCGTCCGATCATCCTCATCGCCCTGGGCTTCCCTGCTGAGCATCCTGACCCACCCCCAAGGAAGGAGCTCTCGCGGATCTCCTTCTGGGAGAAGTATGAGGAGAGGTGATGGACAGGGATAAGCTGTTCGATCTGTGCGCCTACATAGCGGCTAGCGCGGCGGGACTGAAGGATGAGCCTAAAGACTATGGCCCTCTCAGGCTGCTCGAGGTCCTCAGCCGCCTGGCGGCCCTGGCCGCGGAGGAATACGGGGACGACTTCTTGAGGGAGGTAGCGGAGGAGGCGGACGAAGGGGGAGAGCTCGTGCTGCGCGATCGCGAGGGATTCTACCATTTCTTGGAGGAGTTGGTCAGAAGGTTCGCCAGGGAGGCAAAGAATAGGTGATCCAAGAGGCGATGAAGGGGGTAATCCCATGAGCAAGTTGACTGAGCTATTCTGCGAGCTGGCCCGGATCGACAGCGAATCCGGGGAGGAGGAGAGGTTCATCCAGCATCTTTCCGGGCTCTTCGCGCGGGGGCTGGGGGCCGAATGCGATCGCGACGGCTACGGCAACCTGATCTGCAAGCTCCCGGCGAAGGGGGCCCCTCCGGGGGCCAGGCCCCTCCTGCTCGCGGCCCACGCCGACACGGTCAAGCCGGGGAAGGGGATCGAGCCGGTGATCGAGAACGGGGTGATCCGCGCCAAGGGGGAGACGATCCTCGGGGCGGACGACAAGGCCGGGATCGCCGAGCTCTTCGAGGCCGTCCGGACCGCGATGAGGCATCCTCCGCTGGAGATCGTGATCACCCGCTCGGAGGAGATCGGCCTCCTCGGGGCGAAGAACCTGGATTACTCCAAGCTCTCGGCCAGGCAGGGCTTCGTGCTCGACTCCGACCGGCTGGATACGGTGATCATCGGGGGGCCGTCCCACTTCTCGATCGATGTCGAGATCACCGGGAAGGCGGCCCATGCGGGGATGGAGCCGGAGAAGGGGATCTCGGCGATCAAGACCGCGGCGATCGCCATCGCCGGGCTGCCGGAGGGGAGGCTCGACGAGGAGACGACCGCCAATGTGGGGATCATCCGCGGCGGTGAGATCAGAAACGGCGTCCCTGAGAAGGCATTCATCCAGGCCGAATGCCGCAGCTTAAATCATGAGAAGGCCGTCCACCAAGCTGGGGTGATGAAGCGAGCCTTCGAGGCGGCCGCGGCCAAGATGGGGGCGAAGGTGGACATCAAGGTCGAGCTCGAATACAAGGCCTCGAGGATCCCCGAGGACTCCCCGACCGTCCTCCTCGCCAAGGAGGCGATCGCCTCGGTCGGCCTCGCCCCCAAGGCGAAGGTGATCACCGGGGGGACCGACGCCTCTGTCCTCAACTCCCAGGGGATCGAGACCGCCGTCTTAGGGGTGGGGGTGGAGGCCGAGCACTCCAAGGAGGAGCAGATCGCGATCAGCGATATGGAAACGGCCGTAGAGATCATCCGCTATCTCCTCACGGCTCCCCATTGACTCGTTTCCGAGCCCCTTAAGGCGGGTGGAGACCAATCCCGATTGCTATCAGCGCAATTACTGCCGGCATCGGCATGAGAGCGCGCCGTTCGTTATCCAGGGCCATTATGCCACCGATCTACAAGGCGGTTGTGGTCCGTCTCCTCCCATGGTAGAATTTCATAAGGAGGCTGAGCCGACCATGCACCCCGCGATCGAAGTCATCCAGCTCAAGCGGCTCTTTCGGAAGAAGCAGGCCCGCCGGGCCTGGCGGACCGTCGTGGCTTTGGAAGGGATTGACCTAGAGATCCAAGAGGGCGAGCTCTTCGGGGTCCTCGGCCCAAACGGTGCGGGGAAGACGACCCTCATAAAGATCCTCGCCACCCTCCTTCTGCCGACGAGCGGCCAGGCCCTGGTCGATGGGATCGATGTAGTCAAAGACCCTCACGAGGTCCGCCGCCGGATCAACATGGTCTCCGGCGGGGAGCACTCCGGCTACGGGATCCTCACCGTGAAAGAGACCCTGTGGATGTTCTCCCAGTTCTACGGCGTCCCCACCAAGGTCGCTCGGGAGAGGATCAACGAGCTCTTGCGGGTCGTCGGCCTAGAAGAGGAGGCCAACACCAAGATCAACCGCCTCTCCACGGGGATGCGCCAGAAGATGAACTTCGCCCGGGGCTTTGTCTCCGACCCGAAGATCGTCTTCTTAGATGAGCCGACCCTGGGGCTCGATGTGGGCGCGGCCCGTGATGTCCGGAGCTTCATCAAGAGCTGGGTCAAGGAGAGACCAGGGAAGACCGTCCTCCTGACGACCCACTACATGACCGAGGCCGAGGAGCTCTGCGATCGGGTCGCGATCATCGACCGGGGGAAGATCCTGGCCTGCGATACCCCGGAGAACCTCCAGCGGCGGGTGAAGAAGGAGTCGATCTTCCACCTCGAGGTCGAGGGGCTCGACTCCTGGGACGGCTTGAAGGGCCTCCCAGGGGTGAGGCAACTCGCGGCCACCTCGCGGGACGGGTTCACCGAGCTCCGGTTCATCCTCGAACATGAGGATGTGCTCACCCACCTGCTGAGCGCGATCGCGGAGCAGGGCTCGCGGGTCCTCTATCTTCGGAAGACCGAGCCGACCCTCGAGGATGTCTTCATCGAGCTGGTCGGCCGGTCCCTCGAGGTCGATACCACCGAGAGATGAGGGCTTCAGCGCTTTCTACTAATCTCCGGGCCATCTGGGCGAGGGCCTATGTCCGGGTCGTGGGGGCCAACCGCGAGCTCTCCTGGCTCTTCTTCGACACCTTCCTGCCCCTTTTGGGGACCGCCGCCTATGTCTTCATCTATAAAGCCATGCAGGCCCCCCCGGAGTTCACCGGCTTCGTCATCCTCGGCGGGGCGATGACCGCCTACTGGATGAATGTGCTCTGGAACATGGCCAGCCAATTCTACTGGGAGAAGGAGATGGGCCAGCTCGAGCTATTCCTGATCGCCCCGATCTCCCCGATGGCGATCCTCCTGGGGATGGCCCTGGGAGGGATGTTCATGACCACCGTCCGTGCCGGAGCGGTCCTGATCCTGGGGAGCCTGATCTTCGGCGTCAAGTTCACTGTCCAGCAGCCACTGATGCTGGCCTTGATCTTCTTCTTGACCATGGCCGCACTCTATGGGCTCGGAATGCTCTTTGCTTCGCTCTTCATGCTCTACGGCCGTGAGGCCTGGCACCTCTCGAACCTCCTTCAGGAGCCGGTTTATCTCCTCTCGGGGTTCTATTTCCCCGTCAGGGGGCTGGGCTTCTGGGTGGCTGCGGCAGCCTCATTGATCCCCCTTACCTTGGGACTGGACGGGATCAGGCAGCTCGCCTTCGGCGGGAGGGGCTGGGGCTTCATCCCACCGGAGTGGGAGCTGGCCATCTTGGCCCTCTTGAGCATCGCCTTCATCTCCTTTGCCAGGAGGGCCCTCCGCCTCATGGAGGAGCTGGGGAAGCGAGAAGGGCGGCTGACTTTGCGATGGCAGTAAACGAGCACTTTAAGGCGTTCCGGACGGCCACGAAGCTCGGCTGGCAGATCGAGTCGAATTGGACCGATCCCCTACTCTTCGCCGTCTACTCGGTCATCAAGCCGGTCGCAGCCTCTCTGATCCTGGTCTTCATGTATCTCGTGATCACCCGCGGGAAGACCGGGACGGAGCTCTTCGCTTACATCTATGTGGGGAACGCCTTTTACATCTTCGTCGGGAATGTCCTCTTCGGGATCAGTTGGGTGATCCATGACGACCGGGAGCACTACGAGATGCTGAAATACATCTACCTCTCCCCGATCCGGATCTACATCTACCTTTTAGGCCGGGGGATGGCTAAGCTCTTTGTCTCGGCGATCTCGGTGGCGATCGCACTGGTCTTTGGGGCCCTCTTCCTTAAGGTCCCGCTCGGCCTCTTCGAGATAGATTACCCCTATCTCTTCGGGGCCCTCCTGATCGGGCTGGCCGGGATCATCGCTTTCGGGATCATCCTCGCCGGGGTCTGCCTGATCACCGCCCGCCACTCCGGGGGGATCAGCGAGGCGATCGCCGGGGCCTTTTACCTCTTGTGCGGGGTGGTCTTCCCTCTGGATGTCTTGCCTGGCTGGGCCCAAGCGATCGGCAGGGCACTGCCCTCAACTTACTGGATTGAGGCGATGCGCCGAGCGGCCCTGGGGGAGAAGATCATCGGTGTGAGCCAGCTCCTCGGGCGGCTCTCTGAGGGAGAGCTCTTGCTCGTTCTACTCGGGACGACCATCGGGCTGGTGATCTTCTCTCACCTCTTCTTCAAGTGGGCGGAGCAGCGAGCCCGGCACCGTGGGCTGCTCGATCAGCGGACGAACTACTGAGAGCCTCGCCCGGCGGCGGGCCGGGCCGAGCTGGCGCTGGAGGAGCTGAAGCTTCTTCTTCAACTCTGCGGTCATCGCCTGAATTCTACGGAGGCGAGCTGCTCGCTTCAGTGACCCCGACCACGGCAGGCCGCCCATTCCCCGAGATCTCTGCTCCCCCGTGAGGTTACCGTTGACCTGGCCCCGCCTGTCCTATTTGAGAGGGCGAAGCGCGGGCTGTATGCTTATATGTATGATGAAAAAGATGGCCTGGAGGTTGATCCGCTCCGGCCCGGGGGAGCCGGCCTGGAATCTGGCCCTCGATGAGGCGCTCTGGCGCTCCTTCGCTAAGCTTAGGCTTGGGAGGCCGACCCTCCGGCTCTACCGCTGGGCCCGGCCGGCGGTCTCGATCGGGTATGCCCAGCAAGCGGGTGACTATGACCTTGAGGCCTGTGCTCGGCTCGGACTTACCTTCCTCAGGCGCCCGACCGGCGGGCGGGCCGTCCTCCACGATCGCGAGCTGACCTTTAGCCTCGTCCAT
Source organism: Candidatus Fraserbacteria bacterium (assembly GCA_037446135.1). Taxonomy (GTDB): domain Bacteria; phylum Bipolaricaulota; class Bipolaricaulia; order RBG-16-55-9; family JANLFV01; genus JANLFV01. The sequence continues at coordinate 2,256 of JBBIJD010000052.1, read as the reverse complement.
CCTGTAGCGGGGCTCGGGGGTGTCCACGAGTCCCACCGATTGATCGCGGAGGCAGTGGCCCTCGGGCTCCAGCAGCTCGGCCTGCCGGCAGAGGTGGAGGCCAGGTGTGGCTCCCGTCTTGCTCTTTCGAGGGCTTGCTTCGAGGCCCCTGCGCGCCATGAGCTGACCATCGCCGGGAGGAAGGTGGTCGGGATGGCCCAAGTGCGGGACCATCTCGCCTTACTCGAGCACGGCTCGCTCCCACTCGAGCTGGACCCGGACCGGCTCGCGGCGGTCATCCGGTTTAATGGCTCTCCACGGGAGGCCTTCATCACGCTTTTCCGGCAACGGGCCGCGGGGCTCTGGGAGTTCAAGCCGGTCGAGCCCGCGGAGCTCGAGGAGGCCCTCTGTGCCGGCTTCAAGGCCCGGTTCGGGGCCGAGCTGGAAGAGGCCCCTCCCACGCCGGGGGAGCTGGCGCTGGCCGAAGAGCTATTGGAGCGGAAGTATAAGAGCCCAGAATGGAACCTCCGGCATCGGGCCTTGACCCCAGCGGGCGGTAGTGCTAGGCTAGAGTGAAGGATGGCCGGATTTTTGATATGCTGAGCTCAAGCTTGGGGAAAGGAGGGGATCAGAGATGTTCGGGAACATCGGGATCCCGGAGCTCCTGCTGATCCTGGCGATCGTGCTCCTCATCTTCGGGGCGAACAAGGTCCCGGAGATCGCCCGCTCCCTGGGGAAGGGTGTCCGAGCCTTCCGCGATGAGGCCCAGAAGCTCCGCCACGAGGTGGAGCTCGAGGCCAAGAAGGAAGAGGAGAAGAAGGTCGAAGAGATCAAGGAGATCGAGCCACTGAAGAAGGAGTGAGCAAAGCGGTGAAGCTCCACGAGTATCAGGGGAAAGAGCTCTTCAAGCGGGTCGGGATCCCCATCAATGAGGGGCAGGTCGCGACCACCCCGGCGGAGGCCGAGGGGTTCGCCCAAGCCCTGGGTTGCCCCGTGGTGGTCAAGGCCCAAGTCCTCGTCGGCGGGCGAGGGAAGGCCGGTGGAGTGAAGCTCGCCGCCACTCCAGCGGAGGCGAGGGCCCATGCCTCAAGTATCTTGGGGATGACGATCAAGGGCGAGCTCGTGAAGAGGGTCCTGGTAGCGAAGGCCGAGGAGATCTCCCGGGAGTATTACCTCGGGATTACCCTCGATCGAGCCGCGAGAATGCCGGTGGTGATCTTCTCCCCCGCCGGAGGGATGGAGATTGAGGAAGTAGCGAAGAGCGAGCCGGGGGCGATCTTCCGGTTCCATGTCCACCCACTCGAGGGGCCTCATCCTTATCAGATCAGGAATCTCCTCCTCAAGGCCGGGATCGATAGGGGGCTCCAGGGCCGGCTCGCCCCGATCTTCTCTAAGCTCTACCAGGCCTTCGCTCAATATCAAGCGAGCCTGGTGGAGATCAACCCCCTCGCGCTCACCCCAGCGGGGAGCTTCGTGGCCCTCGATTCCAAGTTCATTATCGACGATGACGCCCTCCCGCTCCTCGGGGAGCTCGCCTCCTGGCGGGATGCCGACTCCGAGAGTCCTCAGGAGAGAGCGGCCCACGAGGCCGGACTGAACTATGTCAAGCTCGATGGGGATATCGGGATCATCGGGAACGGCGCGGGCCTAGTGATGGCGACCCTCGATCTTGTGGCTTCCCTCGGGGGGAAGCCGGCGAACTTCCTCGATATCGGCGGAGGGGCCCGGGCCGCCCAGATCGAGAAGGCCCTGGAGATCGTCCTCTCCGATCCCCAGGTCAAGGGGCTCTTCCTCAACATCTTCGGAGGGATCACCCGTTGCGATGAGGTAGCGCGGGGCTTGGTCGAGGCATGGCAGAAGCTAAGAGCCTCGATCCCCCTGGTCGTCCGCCTTACCGGGACGAATGAGGAGGAGGGGCGAGCGATCCTCCGCGAGCGAGGGATTACACTCGTAGAGACGATGGAGGATGGGGCCCAAAGGATCGTGGAACTGGTCAGTTCGCTCGCGAGCTCGACTAGCCTAGTTTGATCTTAGACTGAGGGGTTGGGATTCAAGCTCGATTGGATCGCATGGGTTACGGAGGGAAGCCTCCGCAACCATCGTCCTGGGGAGGTTACTGGCTTCTCCATCGACTCCAGGACGATCAAATCCGGTGAGCTCTTCATCGCCCTCAAGGGGGAGCGGACCGATGGGCATCTCTTCCTAGAGGAGGCCTTCCGGAAGGGCGCGAGCGGGGCGATTATCTCCCACGAGGTCACGGGGACAGGGCTCTTCAAT
>JBBIJD010000051.1:0-12715 GCA_037446135.1 Candidatus Fraserbacteria bacterium | reverse complement strand
GGTCGAGGCCTGCTGGCCTTATCTTGAGGCCCAACTCCGCCTGCTTAAGCCGAAGATCATCGTCGCTTTAGGGAATGTCCCGGCCCAGTTCTTCCTCAAGACGACCAAGGGGATCACTGCCTTACGCGGGCAGTTCTTCAAATGGCGCGGGACCGAGGTCTTCCCGATGTTCCACCCCTCATACCTCCTGCGGAACCCCTCGAAGGAGAAGGGGGGCCCGAAATACCTCACCTGGCAGGACATCCAAGCGGTGAAGGAGCGGCTCAATGAGCTCCGCATCTCAAGCTCAGGCTAAGGCCGAGGTCGAGCGGGCCCTGGAAGAGGCGGAACGGCTCAGGCTCGCCGGCCGCTATCGAGAGGGGATCGCCATCCTGAGCGCGGCTCTCAAGCTCGGGGTCGAGCCGGTCAAGATCTACTTCCGGTTGGGGAACATCTACTTCGACGCCGGGGAGCTCGCCCAGGCCGAGGCTGCCTACAAGCGGGCGATTGCCCTCGACCCTGACCATGTGAGCGCCCACCACAACCTGGCGGTGGTCTACCGGAGGCAGGGGCGGTTCGGGGACTACATCAAGCAGCGGAAGCTGGCCCTCAAGCTCGCCGGCCGTCGCCCGATCGCGCTCTCCCCGGAGCAGGCCCGAGCCGCCCGTCGCCTGGCTTGGCGGTTCTTCCTCTTCGGGCTCGGTCTAGTGGCCCTCCTCGTCTTGGTGCTCTTCCTAATCAGCCGGCCTTAACTCCCCCAAGTCGAGGCGGACGAAGCGCCTCTTCCCGGCCCGGAGGACCGCGCCATCTTTGACCCTCACAGGCTTAAGGCCGCGGATTGGCTCGCCATCGAGCTCGACTCCGCCCTGGTCGATCAATCTGCGGGCCTCGCTCCGGCTGCTCGCTAACCCTGATTGGACGAGCAGGTCGATGATCGGGAAATCGGCCTCCTTTATCTTCCCATCCGGCCCTTTGCGCACGCCGGTTACCTGGGACTGGAGCGGCAATAATTCCCGGGCCACCACCCTGATCTGGCTGGGGAGCTCACGCCTCTGGAAGACCCGGACGAACTCCTCTTCGGCCTGGGCCGCGGCCTCCGGGGAATGGAATTGGGCCACGATCTCCCTTGCTAGGCGCATCTTCAGGTCCCGTGGATTGACCCCCTTCCACCCCTCGGCCATCGCTCTCTCCATCTCGGCGATCTCCTCTTCAGCGGTCTCGGTGAGTAGGGCGAAGTATTGAGGCATCACATGGTCCGGGAGGGCCATGATCTTTCCGAACATCTCCTTCGGAGGCTCGGCCAGCCCGATGTAGTTCCCCCGGGACTGGCTCATCGCCCGCTCCCCGTCCGTCCCGATCAGAAGGGGCATGGTCAGGATCACCTGGGGCTCCTGGCCGAAGGCCTCCTGGATCGCTCGCCCGATGAGGAAGTTGAACCGCTGGTCCTCGCCTCCGAGTTCGACATCGGCCCTGATCGCCACGGAGTCGTAGGCCTGGGCCAGAGGATACAAGAACTCCATGATCGTGATCGGGAGGTTCTGCTTGAACCTCAGGGCAAAGTCGTCCCGCTCGAGCATCCGCGCTACGGTGTATTTCGCGGCGAGGCGGATGACATCCTCGAAAGAGAGCCTCCCCAGCCATTCGGAGTTATAGTGGATCTCAGTCCTCTCCGGATCGAGGATCTTATAGGCCTGTTCGACATATCCGGCCATGTTCCGCTCGATCTCCGCTTTAGACATGGGCGGACGAGTCGAGGTCCGCCCCGAGGGGTCCCCGATCAAGCGGGTGAAGTCCCCGACGATCAGGACCGCCAGGTGGCCGAACTGCTGGAACTGCCGGAGCTTCCTCAGGACCACGGCATGGCCGAGCGTGAGCTGCGGTGCGGAGGGGTCGATCCCCAGCTTCACCCGGAGTGGCCGACCCAGCTCGAGGCTCGCCTCGAGCTTCCGGAAGAGCTCCTCCTCCGGGAGGAGGGTCGCCACACCCCGTTTCAACTGCGCTAATTGCCTCTCTGGGTCCATCGTGTTCATACCTTCACCACCGAAGCGACCGTATCCCCCGGCTCGAGGTCGATCAGCTTCACCCCCTGGGCGTAGCGGCCGGTGATCCGGATCGAGTCCGCGGCGATCCGGATCGTCTTCCCAAGAGTAGTGGTGATGAGGAGCTCATCCCCCTCTTTGACCCGCTCCAAGGCCACGACCTTCCCGGTCCTGGGGCTCACCTTGATCCCCAAGATCCCCTTCCCGCCCCGCCCCTGGCGGGGGAACTCCGCTAGAGGGGTCCTCTTCCCGAACCCCCTCTCCGTCACGAGGAGGAGCAGCCCCCCCTCGCCCGGCTTGAGGAGGACCAGCCCTACGACCCGGTCTTCCGATTCGAGCCGCATCCCGATCACCCCCTTTGAGGGACGGGCGGAGAGGCGGATCTCCTTCTCGGGGAAGCGGATCATCCGCCCCTTTGCGCTCCCCAGGAGGACCTCCCCCTGCCCGGGGGAGACGGCCACCTGGACGAGCTCATCGTTCGGGCGGGCCCGGAGGGCCATGATCCCCTTGGTATGGGCACCGTAAAAGTTGCGCAGGGGGTTGCAGATGACCATCCCTAAAGCGGTCGCGAGGAGGCAATAGCGGCGGTCTTGAGGGTCGAGCACCTCAAGGGGGAGGAGGGCCACGATCCGCTCATTATGGGCCAGTTCGAGCGAGCCGCGGAGGTTCTCCCCACGGGCGTCCCTCCTGAGGGAGGGGAGCTGAAAGGCCCGCAGTTTATAGACCTTGTGGGCATCGGTGAAGAAGAGGACCCAATCCCGACTGTTGGCGGTGAAGATCCCCCGCAAGCGGTCCCCCTCGCGGAGCCTCATCCCGATCACGCCCTTCCCACCGCGGTTCTGCTTCCGATAGACATCCTCCCGCGGGGCATTGACATACCCCTGTTCAGTGATCGTCACCAAAAGGTCCTCATCGGGGATCAACTCCTCCAGCTCGAGCGGGGTCGGCTCCTCCAGGTCGAGGAGCAGCTCCGTCCGCCGCGGATCGCTGTAGCGCTCTTTGATCTCGAGCAGCTCGGCCTCGATCACCCTATCGAGCCGGGCCGGGTCCCCCAGGATCTCTCGGTATTCGGCGATCCTCCGCTCCTTCTCGGCGAACTCCTCGGCCAGCTTCTCCCGCTCCAAGGCGGTGAACGAGCGCAAGCGGAGCTTGAGGATCTCCTCAGCCTGGAGGGGGGAGAGCCCGAGTTCCGCCTCGAGCCGGGCCTGGGCCGCCTCAGGGTCCTTGGCCGCACTGATCCACTCCACCACCTCAGCCCGCCGCTCCAGGGCCCGGAGGAAGCCCGCGAGGATGTGGGCCCGCTGCTCCGCCTCCCTCAAGCGGTGCTCCGTCCGGCGGCGGACGACCTCCCGTCGGAAGGCGAGGAACTGCTCGAGCAGCTCCACGAGCGAGAGCCGGCGCGGCTGGCCGGAGACGATCACGAGGAAGTTCGCCCCGAAGGTCCACTCCAACGGGGTGGACTTGTAGAGCCTGGTCAGGGCGGCCTTGGGGTTGGCCCCCCGCTTCAGCTCGATCACGATCCGCAGGCCCGCCCGGTCGGACTCGTCCCGGAGGTCCGCGATCTCCGCAAGCTCGCCGTCCCGGACCTTCCGGGCGATCGCCTCGAGGAGGGTCGACTTCCGGACCTGGTAGGGGATTTCCGTGACGATGATCCGGTCCTCTTCCACCTCGGCCCGGGCCCGGACGGTGATCTGCCCACTCCCGGTCCGGTAGGCCTGGAGGACCCCCTCCCTTCCGACGATCAGCCCACCGGTGGGGAAGTCCGGCCCCTTGATGAACTTCATCAACTCTTCTAGTGGTGCCGCGGGATTCTTCAGGAGATGGATCAGTCCGTCGATGATCTCCCCGAGGTTGTGGGGCGGGATCTGGGTGGTCATCCCGACCGCGATCCCCCAAGAGCCGTTCAAAAGCAAGTTGGGGAGTCTGGCGGGGAGGACGAGCGGCTCCTCGAGGGAGTCATCGAAGTTCGGGCCGAAGTCGACCGTCTCCTCCTCGATCTCCGCGAGGAGCTCCTCGCTAATAGCAGATAATCTGGCCTCCGTGTATCTCATCGCCGCCGGCTCGTCCCCGTCGATCGAGCCGAAGTTCCCCTGCCCATCGATCAGTGGGTAGCGGAAGGCGAAGGCTTGGGCCATATTCACCAAGGCATCGTAGATCGCCTGGTCCCCGTGGGGATGGAACTTCCCCATCACCTCCCCGACGATGCGGGCAGCCTTGCGGTGGGGCTTATCCGAGCCGAGCCCGAGCTTATACATCCCATAAAGAATTCGGCGCTGGACCGGCTTGAGCCCATCCCGGACATCGGGGATCGCTCGCCCGAGGATGACGCTCATAGCGTAGTTGATGTAGGACTCCCGCATCTCGTCTTCGATATAAGTCAGCTCTACCCTCTCCATAGCGGACTCCTTCAAGGTTTGGCTGCCCTAATGATAGCTTCTCGCGCGGGGGAAGGCAAAATCCCTCGGCCCTGGCCCCCCTCTCGCCGCTTCCACCGGTTTTTCACCCCCCTTCCATTACCTTTCCACAAGTGGGGGGTTAGACTCAAAGTGGGATGGCGAGAACTCCCTTAGACATTCGGTCCAGCGAGGGTCGATAGCCCAAATAGCAAGCTAGGGCGACTGTCAGTCGGTGAATGCGGGAACGGTGGTGGTAGAAGACGGACAGTCGCCCCAGTTATTCTAATCCTAGACTTTGACCTCGAGCCCGTCAAGTCCGGTCCGACCGATTAGCCCCCTAGCCCCGCCTGCATCGGCTCCCAGGCCCAACAAAGCCAGCCTCGCCGTAAGGAGCCTTGGTCGGGGAGACTGGATTCGAACCAGCGGCCTCCTGCTCCCAAAGCAGGCGCGCTACCAGGCTGCGCCACTCCCCGCGAGGACCATTATACCAGACTGGGCTGGTGCGAGGGAGTTGCCCCCCGCCCCGGCCGCCGCTAGAATCAGGATTATGAAGGTCACTCTCACTGCCATCAAGGCCGATGTGGGGAGCATCGGGGGCCACCTGCGTCCGAGCAAGCGGCTCCTCGCCCGTGTGGCCGCCCAGGTGGAAGAGGCGAAGGGGCGGGCCATTTTGGACTATTATGTCGGGTTCACCGGTGATGACATCTCGATCCTGATGGCCCATACCGGCGGGGTGGGGAATGAAGAGGTCCACCGGCTCGCCTGGGAGGCCTTCCGCGCAGGGACGGAGGTCGCTAAAGAGGAGGGGCTCTACGGCGCGGGGCAGGACCTCCTTAAAGATGCCTTCTCCGGGAATGTCAAGGGCCTCGGCCCGGCGGTGGCGGAGCTGGAGTTCGAGGAGCGACCCAACGAGCCGTTCCTCCTCTTCATGGCCGACAAGACCGAGCCGGGGGCTTACAACCTCCCGCTCTACTTGGCGTTCGCCGACCCGATGTATTGCCCTGGGCTGATGCTCTCGCCAGCGATGCGTGAGGGCTTCTCGTTCACCATCATGGATGTCGCCCATACCGCGGGCGAGCGGGTCATCAAGCTCGAGGCCCCCGAGGAGCTCTACGATCTCGCCTGCCTCTTGCGGGACAATGAGCGGTTCGTCGTCGAGTCGATCCACTCCCGGACCACCGGTGAGCAGGCCGTGGCCTGCTCGACCACTAGGCTCCATAACATCGCCGGGAGATACACCGGGAAGGACGACCCCATCATGCTCGTCCGGGTCCAGGCTCAATTCCCTGCCACCGGAGAGGTCCTCGCCCCCTATGAGCTCGGCCATTATGTCGGTGGCTGGATGCGCGGGAGCCATCACGGCCCGCTCATGCCAGTAAAGCGGAACATGGCCGTCTCCTACTTCGACGGCCCGCCCTGCGTCTCCTGCCTCGGCTTCTGCGTCCATGAGGGGAGGTTGACCGAGCCGGTCGATCTCTTCGATCATCCCTTCTGGGACTGGGTGAGAGAGAAGGCGGCAGAGAAGGCCGCCGAGCTCCGCCGGCAGGGCTTCTTTGGCCCGGCGATGCTCGGCTATAGCGAGCTCGAGTATGGCGGGATTACGGAGAGGATGAAGCGCCTTGAGGGGCGGTTCGCGGTCCGCATTGCACCCGAGCGGGCCGAAAAGAGAAGTGTCATCAGAAGATGAGAGTCGATGAGAAGCTGAAGCGGATCGTGATCGGGGAGAGGGAGCTCAAGCGGCGGATCAAGGAGCTGGGGGCCGAGATCACTCGGGACTACTCGGCCTTAGCTCTGGCTCGAGGCGGTGAGCGGCCGCTCCTGGCGATCGGCCTCCTCCGGGGGGTGGTGATCTTCCTCGCCGACCTGGTCCGGGAGATCGACCTCCCGCTCGAGTTCGACTTCATCACCGTCTCGAGCTACGGCCAGGCCGACTCGCCCGGCGAGCTTGTGCTCCTCAAGGATCTGGTCGATCCGGTCGAGGATCGGGATGTGCTCCTCGTCGAGGACATCGTGGATACGGGGAGGACGCTCAAATTCATTCAGGAGACGATCCTCGCCCGCAAGCCCCGGAGCCTCCGGACCTGCTGTCTCATCGATAAGACCCCGCGGAGGGAGGTCGAGGTCCAGCTCGACTATATCGGCTTCCGGCTCGAGGAGAACGAGTTCCTCGTCGGCTACGGCCTCGACTACGCCGGGCTCTATCGGAACCTCCCCTATATCGCGGCCCTCAAGACGAGATAGGGGGCCGCTGATCTGATCCTGACTCCGATGCCGATTCGGACCTGTATCGGCTGCCGGACTGAACGGGAGAAGTCGGAGCTGATCCGGCTCGTCCGCTATGAGGGCCGGGTGGTGGTCGATTACCAGGCTAAGCTCCCCGGGAGGGCGGCCTATGTCTGCCCGAGGCTGGCCTGCATCAAGGAGGCGATGAAGCGGGGGCGACTGGCAAGGGCCTTAAAGAGCGAGGGGCCACTCGAGTCTCAAGCTCAAGCCCTGCCGGAGGAGATCAGACAGGCGATCGAGCGGCAGATCCTCGCCCTTTTGGGGCTTGGGGCCCGGGCCGGGAAGATCATCTCCGGCTGGAACGGGGTCCGGGCCGCAAAGGGGCGATCCGAGCTGCTCCTGGTCGCCGCGGACGCCTCGGAGAATGCCCGGCGGGAATTCACGAGCCTGGGCCAAGGCCGGGCACGCGTTCGCATCTGCCTGAGTAAAGAGGAGCTGGGGCGGGCGATCGGGAAGCCCCCGCGGAGCGTGGTCGGGGTCCTGGACAGTGGCCTAGCGGCCAGGCTCGAGCGGGAACTCCAGAGATACCATGAAGTTAAGGTTAACGCTGGGGATCGAGACCTCCTGCGATGAGACCGCTGCAGCGGTCCTCCGGGGCGAGCGGGAGGTCCTCTCTAATATCGTCTACTCTCAAGCCGACCTCCACAGCCGCTACGGGGGCGTGGTCCCGGAGCTCGCCTCGCGGAACCATCTCCGGAAGCTGCCCTTTATCCTTAAAGAGGCGCTCGAGCGAGCGGGGGTCGAGCCCCCTGAGCTCGACCTTATCGGCGCAACCTACGGCCCGGGGCTGGTGGGGGCCCTCCTCGTTGGCCTCTCGACCGCTAAGGGGTTGGCCTATGCCCTGAAGAGGCCGTTCGTGGGGGTCAATCATCTCGAGGCCCACCTCTTCGCCCACTACCTGGAATATCCCGAGGCGGGGCCGCCGCTCTTGGCCCTCCTCGTCTCAGGCGGGCATACGAACTTGGTCTACATTAGGGCCTGGGGGGATTACCAGACCTTGGGAGGGACCAGGGACGACGCCGCCGGGGAGGCCTTCGATAAGGTGGGAAAGCTCATCGGGATCGATTACCCTGCCGGGGCCAAGCTCGACAGATTGGCCAAACAGGGCGATCCGGGGGCGATCCCCCTCCCCAGGCCGCTGCTCGACTCTGGCTATGACTTCAGCTTCGCCGGGCTGAAGACCGCGATGGCCTACTACCTCAGGGAGCACCGGGCCAAGCCGGAGGATGTGGCCGCCTCCTTCCAGCGAGCGGTCGTCGATGTCTTGGTGCGGAAGACGCTCCGAGCCGCGGCAGACCTCAAAGTTAGAAGGATCGCGGTCGTCGGCGGCGTGGCGGCCAACTCCGAGCTTAGGGCCCAGTTCCATGAGGAGACCAAAGCCGCGGGGCTCGAGGTCTACTTCCCCCCGCTCATCCTCTGCACCGACAATGCGGCGATGGTGGCCGCCGCGGCCCGGTTCAGGCACGAAGAGCTGGGCCAGGCGGACCCCTTGACGCTCTCGCCCGAGCCGGGGCTGCGAATCTGACCGGCCTGGTGGCCTAGACTAGAGTTCGAGCGGCTCGAGCCCGAAGAGCTCGTTCAGCCCGCGCAGCTCAGCCAGATGGTCCCCGTAGACCAGCAGATGGTGGTTCCCCGAAGTCCGCTGGATGAACTCTTTAGCTGAGCCAGCGAGCTTGACCCCCACGGTCATCCGGCAGTAGCCCGCTAGGTCGCGGCAGTCCAGGATCTCGCCCTTGGCGAGGAGCATCGAGCGCAGATCGCCGCTCAAGCGCAAGAGGGTGACCTCCCTTCCCGGCTCGAGCTCGACGAAGGCGCTCACGCTCCCCGGGGCCTTGCCCCAGTGCTGGTCCCGTAAGAAGTAGGAGAGCGGGGGCAAGCCATAGCCGGCCATCCTCCGCGGAGCTACGCAGTGGCTGAGCAGGAGGGCATCGCCCTCGCGATCGACGAAGATGTTCCCCATGAAGCTCGGCTTATCCAGAAGATGATGGACCATCACCATCGCCAGGAGGGAGATGATGTCCGCCTCACATGCGGCGGGGACCCCCTCGTCCCGCAGGGTCGTATAGGCCAGGCAGGGGACTGGGAGGGGATCGTCCCCATAGGCCATGGTTAGGCCCTGGGCGCCCCGCTCCTCCAGGAGATCCTTCATCGCCAGGTAGAGCCTGGCGACTACTTTCAGGTCCTCCTCGGTCGGCTCGACCGTCCGCGCCGCTCCTGCCAACCACTCTTGGGCCACCTTCTCGGCCCTCTCAGATGCGATGGACCGCCACCTCCGGATCACCTCAGCGCTAGGCACATAATCTAGCTCGATTCCGAACCGCGCCTTGATGGCCTTCGCCCCCCCAGGGACCCGGCAGAGCCACCTCTCCCAGTGCTGGTAGTCCGCATTCAGGACTAAAAGCCGCGTATTCTCGATCTTCTTCCTGGCGGCCAATAGCCTCAGCCGGAAGGCGAGGTCTTGATAGTCAGCGGCCACCCAGGTCACAGCCCTGGGGTAGAGATACTCGAGAGCGTCCAGGGCGTGCCTCACTCCGCCCTCGCCGCCGAAGATGATCAGGGGCCTATCCTGCTCGGCGACCCCAAGGACGCAGTCTCCTAGGCCGAGATGGGCCTTGTAGAGGAGGATGGCGTCCGCTCCCGCTGCAAGGGTCGGGAAGCCCCCGAGGTCGGCGGCGCTCTGAACGACCAGCGGTTCGAGGAGTCGCACCTCCGGGCCGACGCTCCTCTTCAACTCCTCGATGAAACGATCAAGTCGGGCCTCTTCGAGCCTCTCCTCTCGGCAGACCAGGGCCGGGAGGACCTTGAGGATCGGAGGGTTCGCTGCACTCATCTCATCCTCACGATAGCAAGAGCAAGCCTACTCTCCTAGCTGGAACGGGGGGTAGCGGTCGGTCATCAGAGCGGCGTAGGCCAGGACCCGAAAGCCCCAGCGGTTCATCCCCAGGACGAAGTCGAAGATCTCCCTGGGGTAGCGGCCGGTGAAGAGGAGCGCTACGCCCGCGAAGACAGCTAGGACGAAGACCAGCCCGCCGTAGCGTGGCCCCCAGCCGCCCCAGAAGAAAGTGACGATGAGATACTGGGGCAGGGCCAAGAGCCACCACTTCACCAGGACCAGCCCCCGGGAGAGCCGCTCGGGATAGGCGATCTCCAGGTCGGCGGGGTAAGGCTCGCTCTTGAGGCTGAACGGGGGATACTTGTCAGTCCCCAGGGCCTGATAGCTATAGAATCCGACCCGCCAGGTCCAACGGAGCACTCCCACACTGAACTCGAAGAGGCCGCGGGGATACCGGCCCGTAAATAGGATGGCGAGGAGGGCAATGACCCAGACTACGGCGAAGGCGGCCCAGAGGAACGCGAGCACAATGTAGTGTGGGATGAGAAGGAACCACTTGAAGAGCCAGGGCCAACGCGAGAGCGGCTCATCGAGCTCACCTTTGAGAGAGACCGGATATTCCGAAGGAGCTGGGGCTCCGGCCGCTCCAGCTCTCTCTTCCATTCCGGAGGCCCGTCGCACGGCCAAGTAGATCATCATGATCCCGACCGCCAAGGCCACTAGGCCGGCGATGAGGAGCCCCAGGCCGACCCAGAAGAGCCAGGGGAGCTTCACCCCGATCGAGCCACGCAGGTCGATGCCCGCAGAGCCGTCGGCGTTCATCAGCACGAGGGCCCACTCCCCCGGCTCTAGCTCCCACTTCAGGGTCTGGGTCCCCGGCCCTTGAGCGGAGGCCCGCCAGAATCGCTGGGCCGCAGGGGCCGCAGGCACAGCGCTCCCTGGATGTCGGCGATAGCTCACGCGGAAGGGGCGCAAGCCCAGCCCGCCGACCTCATCATAGGCTGCATCCGCGAGATAGGCCTGCACATCGCCATATTCAGCGATCCCGAGGAAGATCTGCTTTGCGGGGTCGCTGCTCGTGGCCTCCACTTTGATGGTGACGAGCTGACCGAAGCGCCAAGGCCAGCCTATCCCCAGATCGATCTCGACCGGCTCACTGAGGATAGCGTTCGAGTCGCGCTCGAGCTGGACCATCCTCGTGCTGATGAACCCCTCACTGTCCGCGAGGGCTCTCTCGAGCCCGATCAGCGCCCCGCCGCTGAACAGCAGGCCGATCCCTATCAAAAGGACGATGACCCCAAAGATTAGTAGAACAATTCTCCCAATGCTCACGGTATCACCTCCCCCTCCCTCGCCCCGTCTGCCATCCAGGCTATCCTGATCTTTTAGAACTAATTCGTCAAGTCTCCCGCCGGCTCGACATGGACCAGGACCTGCTCTAAGCTGGGGATTCGCTCCTTCAGACGGGCCTCCAGTAGGCCCGAGACGCGATGGACCTCCTCCAGCGTGAGCGCCTCGTCGAAGACACAATGGAGTGAGATAAACAGCTTCCCCTTGGCCTCGCGGACGCGGATCTCGTGGCAGTCGCGGATCTCTCCGATCTGGGGAGCGAGCTCGGCGATCATCGCCCGGACGAGCGGGACCTTCTGGGGCACATCCCGGCCACGGCTCGCCCGGCTGCTCGTCGGCTCGATGTGGGTGCTGATCTCAGCAACATAGGGGACCTGGGCGCGGATCGCCTCCTCGAGCTGACTGGCTAAGCGGTGTGCCTCCTTCAGTCGGAGTTGGGCATCTACCTCCAGGTGCAGGTCCACATAAAGTTGGCCCTTGATCTCATGGACTCGGATATCGTGGACCGCTAAAGCCCTGTTCCCGGCAATGGCGCGGATCCGATCGACCACCGTCTCAGCCTCGCCTTGGATCGGCTCGATGTGGATCACCAAGTCAGCATTGGGGACAAGCTCCCGGACACGCTCCTCGACGGCCACGCTGATCGCGTGGGCCTTCTCCAGCGGCAGGCTCCGCTCAATCTCGATGACCATATCGACGAAGACTGCTGAGCCGGCCCGCCGGACCCGCAACTGCCGACAGGCGAGGACCCCCTCGACCCCCTTGACGAGGGCTTCGATCCGGTTGGGGAGCCCGCTCGGGGCGCGATCGACCAGCACATCAACGGTCCGCCGGCCGAGCCGGTAGCTGGTCACGATGACCACGGCGGCCACCGCTAAGGCCGCGAGGGCGTCCGCGCGGGAGAAGAGCGCCCGCTGGCCGATCAGTTCGCCCACTTTGACGAGGATTAGGCCAGCGATCACCGCTGTCGAGCTCCAGACATCGGTGCTGAAGTGGAGTGCGTCCGCTTCGAGCGCCTGGCTCCCGTGCTTGCGGGCGACGCGGAAGAGCGCCCGCGAGCGCGAGAGGTCGATGATGATGGAGAGGCCCATGACCCCGAAGGCCCAGGCATTAGCCTCGATCTCGACCGCCTTGAAGGTGAGCCGCTGGATCGCCTCATAGACGATCCAGGCACAGGTCAGGAAGAGGAGGAGTGTCTCGACGAGGGCTGAGAAGGACTCGACCTTCCCGTGGCCATAGAGGTGCTCGGCATCGGCTGGGCGGGCCGAGGCGCGCACAGCGAGGAAGGTGATGAAGGCCGCGACGAGGTCGAGGCCGGAGTGGGCAGCCTCGGAGAGGATCCCCAAGCTCCCGGTCCAGAGCCCCACAGCTAGCTTCAGGCCAGTGAGGAAGACGGCCGCCAGGACCGAGCTGAGGGCCACAAGGCTCTTCTCGCGTTCAGCGAGCTTCAAGCTCACGACCTCCACGAGACCGATAACAGCTCATGAGCTGTCGTCAGGAGATTCACACCTCTCCCGACGGACAATAATAGTCTATAGGCCAGCTCTCTTACCACTGAAGGCCGGAGACTAGGAGTGGTCCGGCTTGGGTAGGCTTGGAACTGTGGGCCAGCATGCTCGCGCGAGGAGGCCCGTTTCAGTCAGCCGTTCATGAGCGACCTGGCAGCCATCGCCACAGCAGCCGGTAACGAGAATGCATCATCAGGGGAGCCTGTTGTTCCGCTTCAATCCCTCATAGGTAGTCTAGCAACTAGAAAGCTGGATCGTCCCCCAGTCTAGCCTCTCCTGGTTTCAATCCCTCATAGGTAGTCTAGCAACTTCCCGACCAGCAACCCC
>JBBIJD010000050.1:0-12721 GCA_037446135.1 Candidatus Fraserbacteria bacterium | reverse complement strand
TCCTCGCCGAGCTCGACCAGTGCCTCCCCGAAGGCCTTCCTTAAGCTAGCCTTCTCCCTAAGCTTGAGAACCATGGTCGTTAGGCTCTTTTATTGTAATCCAGCGCTCGTCGATAGATTTTGGTCAGATCATCCTTGCTCAAGTTCCCCGGGGTAACTGCTAGCAAACTTCCCATAGTTGCTAGGGCATCCTCAGCTAGACGGGGGATCACCTCTTCCTTTACCCCGAGGCTCCTCAGATTGATACTACCTAATCCTATCTTGGCTTGCAGGCTGCAGAGGGCCGAGATCGCTAACTGGGCAGCCTCCTCTAGGGAGAGGCCCTTCGGCTCCTCGCCCATCGCTTGGGCTACCTGGGCCAACCTCGCGTGCGCATGAGGCAGGATATGCTCGAGGAAGGCCGGGCCCAGGGCGATCAGTCCGGCCCCATGAGGGATCTCCGGGTAGTGGCCGCTTACGGGATGCTCCATAGAGTGAAGGCCGATGCAGCCCGAGAGGGTCTCGCAGATCCCCGCGGCGGTGGAAGCCCAGGCCAGCTCTGTCCTGGCCTCTAGGTCTCCGCCGTCTCTGTATGCTCGTGGCAGATATTTCGTGATCAACCTGATCGCCTCCAGGGCTAATAGATCCGAGGCCGGCTGATGATTGAGGTTGAGGTAGGACTCCAGGGCATGGTAGAAGGCATCCATCCCGGTGTAGACCGTCTGATCCTGAGGGACGGTCAGCATCAGTTGGGGATCGACCAGTGATACCTTAGGGAAGATGAGGTCAAAGCCGATGCCAATCTTCTCCTTAGTCTCAGGATTGGTGATCACGGCGAAGGGATCGGCCTCCGTCCCGGTCCCAGCGGTGGTGGGGATGGTGATGATCGGGAGGGCTTCCTTGGGGGTCTTCCGCCCCCCGCTCCCACTCTGGACATAGTCCCAATACCTCCCGGGACTCCTGGCCATGAAGGCAATGCACTTCGCTGAGTCCAGCGGGCTTCCCCCACCGAGGCCGACCACAAGGTCGCAGCCCTCTTCTCGGGCGAGCTTGGCCCCCTCATCGACGGCCGGGGCTATCGGATTAGGCTGGATCTTGTCGAAGACGACCGCTTCAACCCCCCTTTCATGGAGCGACCCCATGACCCTTTCCAAGGCTCCTGTCCGCCTCATGCTCCCGCCCTTTCCGATCACGATCAATGCCCTCTTGCCGAGCTTGCGGGCCTCCTCACCGACCCGAGCCAGGGCGCCCACACCGAACTCGATCCGCGTCGGGAGGTAATAACGGAACTTCAAGGCCGCTCCGTTGGCATCCGTTCCCTGGTTTCTCCAATGAGCTCTTCCCCGCCGACCATCAGCTTAACTGCCTCATCAATGGTGATCTCCCCCGCGGGGAAATCGCCCACCTTCCGTCCTCTCCTCAAGATCACGATCCGGTCAGAGACGGAGAAGATCTCCTGAAGGGTATGGCTGATGAAGATGACTGAGATGCCACTCTCCCTTAAACGCCGCATGAGGTCGAGCACCTTGCCGACCTCCTTCACCGCCAGGGCTGCGGTCGGCTCATCCATGATCGCCACCTTCGGGTTGGTGTAGAGCGCCCGGGAGATGGCCACCGCTTGGCGCTGTCCCCCTGAGAGGTTGGCCACTGGCGAGTGGAGGGAGTCGATCTTGATCCTCAGCCTGTCGAGGATCTCCCGGGCTTGCTCCTCCATCCTCCGCTGGTCAATGATGTTCAACCAGGGGACCCTCACTGTCGGCTCTCGCCCCAGGAAGATATTACCTGGGGCATCGAGGTTATCTACAAGAGCTAGCTCCTGATAGACCGTCTCGATCCCCAGGAGTTTGGCTTCCTTGGGGCTGTGGATCTCCACTCGCCGCCCCTCGAAGAGGATCTCCCCTTCATCAGGGCGATAGACCCCGGCGAGGATCTTGATGAGGGTCGATTTCCCCGCGCCATTGTCGCCTATCAGCCCGACGATCTCGTTTCTTGAGAGGTGGAAATTCACTCTCTCCAGGGCATGGACCCCCCCGAACCGCTTGGAGATCTCTCTCATCTCCACTAACGGGGTATTCCCCATAGCTAGAAACTCACTCCTGACTCCAGGATCACATTAGCGTAGGGCGTCGCCTCCCCTGTCCTGATGACCGCCTTGACCTTGGGAAGCATCCTCTTCAGCTCTTCGTGAGGGAGTTCCACGATCTCGATTCCAGGGAAAAGCCCGAGCAGGAAATTATAGCACGCGGCATTTCTCCCCCTCATCTCCTGAGCGATAAAGGCCCGCTCGATCACCAGCTCGTCCGAAACAGCTCTTACCACCTCTTTGAAGCCCGGAACCCCCTTTACCAGCGAGATATCGACCCTCAAGACCCCGTCAGGGATGGGCAGACCGCAATCACTGATCGCCAGCAGGTCCGTATGGCCCAATCGGGAGATAATGAGGTTGATATGCTCATTCAATATGCCATCTCGCTTCATGGTCGCTCCTTTCGAGGAGTTGTTCCACCTCTGCAGCGGTCGGCATCGCAGGCTGAGCCCCCTTGCGCGTGACCGCCAACGCTCCGGCTGCATTAGCATACACGATCGCTCTCTCCAACTCTATCCCCCGGGCGAGGGCGACAGCCAGTCCTCCATTAAAGGCGTCCCCAGCGGCCGTAGTATCGACTACCTCGACTTCAAAAGCTGGGAAGTGAATCAACTGTCCCTTCTCATTCATGAGATATGAACCTTGAGCCCCCGCCTTGCAGATGACTCGCCTCAGATGACCCTTTGTAACCAGTTGTGAAAGTGCCCACTTAAGGTGGCCCTCGCCCCTGAGATCGATCCCTGTCAAGAGTGCTAACTCTGTGAGGTTCGGCGTGATGATATCCACTCGCTCAAGGTTGGTAAGCCGGGGGACATTCCCAATAGGAGCAGGATCGAGAATTACCAGGGGATTTTCATGCGGTAACTCCTCGAGCAACTTGTTGATCGCCTCCGGCGGGACCTCCATCTGGAGGAGTAGGATTTTTGCCCCGCTGATCGCCGGAAGGATCTGTTCGATATAGGCCCGATCGATCATCCCGTTAGCCCCCGCACTGATGGTAATCATGTTCTCACCATGGCTATCAACCAAGATCAGCGCGATCCCCGAGAGAATACCTTGCAAACGGCGAACCTGGCCGACCTCGACGCCGCTCATCTTTAAGGAGCTCAGCAACTCCTCAGCGAAGGGGTCGTCGCCGACCATACCAAACATTGCCACTCGGCCGCCGAGT
This sequence comes from Candidatus Fraserbacteria bacterium, assembly GCA_037446135.1. Taxonomy (GTDB): domain Bacteria; phylum Bipolaricaulota; class Bipolaricaulia; order RBG-16-55-9; family JANLFV01; genus JANLFV01. The sequence goes on along the minus strand of JBBIJD010000050.1, from coordinate 9,486 downwards.
CGCGCGGCTGCAACGGCTTGATTGGCACCTTTCCCCCCAGGGAATCGCCCGAGGCTTTTCGCGGTGACCGTCTCGCCGGGGAGAGGGAATCTCTCCACTTCACCGACTAAATCTATATTGATGCTGCCAAAGATAGCGATCTCAGCCGGGGTCATTTGGCAAATCGCACCCCCCGTGAGAGGGAGATGGCAGCGATAGCCAAGACCATCCCCTTCGCAATATACTGATAAAATGCAGAAACCCCGAGCAGGTTGAGCAAGTTCCCCAAGATGGTCATGATCAGAGCCCCCATGAATGTCCCAGCTAGGGAACCGACTCCGCCGGTGAAGCTCACTCCCCCAAGGACGCTCGCGGCGATGGCATCGAGTTCATAGCCCTGGCCGGCGGTGGGGGTAGCGGAGTCGAGGCGGGCATTCATCATGATCCCTCCCAGTGCGGCACAGAAGCCGGAGAAGGTAAAGACGAATAACTTCACCTGGTTGACATTCACCCCCACAAACCTGACGGCCTGCTCATTCCCCCCGATAGCATAAATATACCGGCCGAGCTTCGTGTAGGAGAGCAACATCTGCGAGAGGATATAGAGGCCGAGAACGATGATGATCAAGGTCGGGATAGGGCCAACATAGCTGTCGATGGCTCTTAAGCCCCGAGGGAATCCTGTGATAGGGTGGCCACTAGTGATGACCAGGGTCGCTCCTCGACCGATAGCCAGCATCGCTAGAGTAGCGATGAATGAAGGGATCTTGACTCGTGCCACTAATAGCCCATTAACCCCTCCAGCAAGGACTCCGACCGATAACCCTCCAAGAATGCCAATGAGCGTAGGTAAACCGCCCCACTTGATCAATGCCGCTGCTACTGCCCCTCCCAAAGCCAGGAGCGACCCCGGAGCGAGATCGATCCCCCCGGTCAGGATGACAGCGGTCTCACCGGCAGCGAGCACGGCGATAATCGAGACCTGGGCCAGGATATTCTTGACATTGATCGCGGTGAGGAAGTAAGGGGAGATGAGGGAAGAGACAATTATCAGGGCGATGAGAGAGAAGAATGGGAAGAGGATCCTGTTCCGGTTGACGGATTCGAGCAGGAGTTTAAATCTTCTCGCCGCTTCCATCATTTAAGGTGACAGGGAGAGGGGAAACTACCCTCTCCCTGTCGCCCTCTTCCTTCCTGGCAAGGCTCCTTAAGTGCCGGGTAGCTTCGGTTTGGCCATAGTGATCGTTGTGATCGTGTCGGCATTCTCGGCGGTAACGATGGCTACGGGGGTGGGGATGAAGAGCGCGCCGGTCGGCTCATAGATCGGTGTGCCAGCCGGTGGTCTCCAGCCTCGGGTCAGATAGAGGATTGCGGCTTCCGCTCCCCAATAGCCCTGGATGAAGGGAGCTTGAGCCACAGTCCCCACGAAGTCCCCAGCCTTGACTGCATTGACGGCATCATCGATCGCGTCGAAGCCCATGATGATCACGCCGTTAATGGCCACGCCCACAGGCACCCCGGCACCTTTCAAAGCCTGCAATGCGCCTAAGCACATCTCGTCATTCGCGCAGATGACACCGTCGATGTCCTTGGTGGTGGCGAGGATGTCTCCCATGACCCTTAAGCCCTCAGCGCGGTCGAATTGAGCGGTGAGATCCTTGATCATTTTGAGTACACCTGCATCAATGAAGGGTTTGAGGACATTCTTAAAGCCCTTCTCCCGCTCTACGGCCGCTGAAGCCCCGGGGATCCCCTCGAGGATCACGATGTTCCAAGGCCGAGGTTTAGTGAACTTTGTCAGTGCTAGATACCTGATGAAAGTAGCCGCACCCTGTTCCGCCGCGAGGACATTGCTCGTCCCGATGTAACAGACGCGCTCGCCGCCCGTCACATCGCGGTCGACGGAGAAGACGGGGATCCCCGCGGCATTGGCCCGCTGGACGGCCGGGATCAGCGCCTCCTGGTGGGTGGGGTTGAGGAGGATGGCCTGATAGCCTGCAGCGATCGCGGCATCGATCTGGTTCGTCTGGGTCAAGGAGTCATTCTGGCCGTCGAAGACGGTGAGATCGGCGCCGAAGTCCGCTGCAGCCGCTTTTGCCCCCTCGGCCATGGTCACGAAGTAAGGGTTATTAATGGTGGAGACGAAGAGCGCGATCCTAGGCCGCTGCTGCCCCATGAGACTGACCGCCCCTAGCGCAAGGACTAACCCAAGCACTAGTAGCACACTTACTACCAGCTTGAACTTCATCTCTTGATCCCTCCTTTTGGATTTGAACTGCTTTGCGGGCCTCTACTCCATCCGATCACCTCCCCTCTAGCTTTGGGAGCCGCTCTGATAGGCGCAGGACTCGCCCTTTACTAGCCTTACTCCCATTACCCGCATGGTTTCTTTTCCCCCATTTTCCCCATTTACATGCTCTAGTAGCATCTCCATTGTCATCTGCCCCATCTCATAAGCAGGGATGTCGATGGTGGTGAGCCGAGGCTTAGCGAGCGCGGCTAAGGGGATGTTATCGAAGCCGGCGACACCGATATCTTGAGGGACATTCAGTCGATGGTCCTCTAAGGCCCTGATCGTGCCAATGGCCATCAGGTCATTAGCGGCAATGAGCGCTTGAGGTTGCCCCTCATTTAATAACTCTCGTGTCGCCGCATATCCCCCCTCAAAGGTATAATCGGCTTCCTTAAGATATCGACTCTGCACTCCCAACCCCCACTCCTCCAACGCCCGGAGGAATCCGAGGAATCTCTCCCGAGCCGTTGAGATCTCCTTCGGCCCCCGGATGAACCCGATCTCACGGTATCCAAGCTCGAGCAGGTGATTGGTCAAGAGGTACCCGGCTTGCAGATCATCCGGGACCACTGCCGGCGCTGTGATGTTCTCCAACTTCCGATCGGCAAGGACCAAGTGGACCCCCTTCCTTAGCAGGCGCTCGGCTTCTTCATTCCGCGAGGCAGAGGAGATGAGGATCACCCCCTCGACCCGCTCCTCGATGAGGATCTCGATGTAACGATTCTCCTTCTCCAAGGAGTTCTCTGCGTCACAGGTGAGGACGAGGTAGTTATGGCGGTAGGCGACATTCTCCACGCCACGGAGGAGTTGGGAGAAGAAGGGATTGGAGATATCCGGGGCGATCACCCCAATCACGCCAGTCCGCTGGCGCTTTAGCGCCCGGGCATACTTGTTCGGGCTATAATCGAGCTCACGGATCGCCTTTAGGACCCGCTCCTCCGTCTCAGGGCGCATATGATTCTTGGTGTTGCCGGTCAGGACCCGTGAGACGGTGCTGATCGAGACCCCGGCTCGCTTGGCCACCTCCCTGATCGTCACCTGCCCCATCTCGCCACCTCTCCCGGCGGGGACTTTCGGAAAAGGTTTTCGGAAATCGCTTTCCACCAATTGATAATAGCATGCCTCCCGCCGATTGTCAAGGCCAAGGGAGTGACCTTCAGATCTAAAATAGCGCCTCGACGAACTCGGCGGCGCGGAACTCCTGGAGGTCTTCGGCCCCCTCGCCGACCCCGATGAGCTTGATCGGGAGCCGAAGCTCTCGATAGATGGGGAAGATCGCTCCGCCCTTGGCGGTGGAATCGAGCTTGGTCAGCACGAGTCCAGTGAGAGGGACGGCCTCATTGAACTTCCGGGCTTGAGAGATGGCGTTCTGCCCGGTAGTGGCGTCCAGGACTAAGAGCCGCTCATCGATGGGCCGGCCGAGCCGCTTTTGGACCACCCGGTCGATCTTCTTCAGCTCCTCCATCAGGTTGAACTTCGTCTGGAGCCGCCCAGCGGTGTCGATCAGGACGACCTCCCCGCCGCTGGCGATGGCATGGTCTACGGCATCATAGGCCACCGCTCCGGGATCGGCCCCCGGGCGATGTTTGATCAGTTCGGCTCCGACCCGCTCGGCCCAGATCCCAAGCTGCTCGATGGCCGCGGCCCGGAAGGTGTCGGCAGCGGCGAAGATGATCCTCTCCTTCCCGAGCCGTTTGAACCGCTGGGCGAGCTTGGCGATCGTCGTGGTCTTCCCTGAGCCATTAACGCCGAGGATCAGGTAGACCGTCGGCTGGCCGTCCTCCCGCAGGGCCAGAGCCCCCTCCGCCCCCTGGAGTTCCTCCTTGAGGATCTCCTTCAAAAGGGGAAGGAGCAGCCCCGGTTCCTTCAGCCGCTGCTCCTTCGCTCGCCGCTCCAGCTCGGCGATGACCTCTTGGGTCGTCTCCACCCCGAGGTCCCCAGAGATGAGGATCACCTCGAGCTCCTCTAAGAGTGGCTGGTCGATCCCCTTCCGCCCACTGAGGGCCTCGGCCAAGCCGCTGAGGAGCCTGCTCCGGGTCTTCTCTAACCCGCTCTTTAGCCGCTCAAGCCAGGCCATCCTTTACATCCTCTCCGGGGCGGAGACCCCCATGATCCGGAGGGCCTTCCGCAGGACGAGCTGGGTCCCGCGGCAGAGGGCGAGCCTCGCCCTTGCTATCGGAGGGGCCTCATCGAGCACACGATACCGATCGTAGAAGATATGGAAGAGCCCGGCGAGCCTATAGGCATAGTTCGCCAGAAGGTGCGGAGCGAAGTTGAGGGCCGCATCTTGGATCACCTCGGGGAACTCATCCAGCCGCTTGATCAGCTCGAGCGCCTCCGACTCACGGAGCGGCCCGAGGTCGACCTCTCGCCAGTCAGGTGGTTCAGCCTTAAGCTCTCGGAAGATCCCGGCGATCCTGGTGTGGGCATACTGGATGTAAAAGACGGGGTTCTCCTTCGACTGCTCCTTCGCCAGGGCGAGGTCGAACTCTAGATGGCTATCGGGCGAGCGGGAGAGCAAGAAATACCGGACGGCATCCGGCCCGACCTCATCGAGCAGCTCACCTAGGGTCACAAATTCGCCAGTCCGCTTGGAGAGGCGGACCTCCTCTCCCGCGTGTTTGAGGGTCACCAACTGATAGATTAAGATCGAGAGCCGCTCCGGATCGAGCCCCAAGGCCCGCATCATCGCCTTCATCCTCGGGACATGGCCCTGATGGTCCGCGCCCCAGACATCGATAACCCAATCGAAGCCGCGCTCGACGAACTTGTTGTAATGATAGGCCACATCTGAAGCGAAATACCCCGGCCGGCCACCGGAACGGATGAGGACCTCGTCCTTGTCCGCCCCGAGAGCTGTGGCCTTGAACCAGACCGCTCCTGCCCGCTCCTCGAGGTAGCAACCCCTCTTGAGGAGCTCCATCACCGTTGGGAAGGGGGCCCCTTCGTTGCCATCATGGTTGTAGAGGTCGTGCTCGTAGAACCAGCGGTCGTAGTGGATCCCAAGCCTTTCCAGGTCCGCGCGGACGCTCTCTAAGACCCGTTCGAGCCCTAGCCGCTTCATCTCCTGGAGCGCTTCCTCCAGGGGGGGCCGAAGGAGCCGTTCCCCCTCCTTTCGCGCCAGCTCGCTAGCCCATTCACGGACATAGTCCCCGCGGTAGCCCCCCTCGGGGAAGGGGAAGGGCGGCTCTTCTCCCAAGGCCTCGGCGTAGTAGTAATAAAGGCTCTTGGCGAAGTTCTCGACCTGTGTCCCGGCATCGTTGACATAGTATTCCCGCTCGACGGTGTAGCCGAGCTCCTCGAGGAGGTTGGCCAGTGCGTCTCCGAGGACGACATTCCTCCCGAAGCCGACATGAAGCGGCCCGGTGGGGTTCGCGCTTCCGAACTCGACCTGGACTCGCTTCCCCCTCCCGAGGGCCCAAGAGCCGTAGCCCTCGCCCGCGGTGAGGATGGCCTGGAGGGCCTCCTGGATCGTCTCGGGCTTGAGGAAGAAGTTGAGGAAACCAGCTCCGGCGACCTCGATCTTAGCGAATGGCTCTCCGTCGATCTGGAGGAGGAGCCTCTCAGCCGCGATCCGCGGGGCGACCCTGAGCCGCTTCGCTAAAGCGAAGGCCACATTTGAGGAGAGATCGCCATACTCCGGCCGCTCGGGGGGAAAGACCTCGACTGCCAAATCCCCCTGGCCGATCCGCGCGAGGGCCTCCCCAAGCCTTGCCCGCACCAGCTCTTTCAGCACCAGTCTAGCGCTCGATGATGAACCTGATCCCCGTCTTCTCCTCCCCGTCAATCTCCAGGTCGATGAAGCCCGGGGTGACCTTGAGCTCGCCGCCCTCGCGCTCGATGAACCGCCTTGCGATGGCGATGGCCTTCACCGCCTGGTTGACGGCCCCGGCACCGATGGCATGGGCCTCGACGATCCGATCCTTCTCCAAGGCTCCGGCGATCGCCCCGGCAAGGGCATTGGTGTCAGAAGTCGATGCGACCTTCAAGACCTCCATCTCTGCCTCCTTCATCTATCGCGTTCGACCGCGAAGTCCATCATCTCGAACAGCAACCCCTTTAACCCCGGCTCCCCTAGCCCCTCGAGGAGCCACTTGGCCTCAGCGATGAGGGCCCGGGCCTCAGCGATGAAATTCCCCTGGATATTAGCATCGACCAGCCGCTGGAGCAACTCCTCCCGCTCCGCTGGGGAGAGATCCTTAGCCTGGAGGAGGAGGCTCAGCCTCTCCCTATCTTTAGCGGCCTGGAGGAGGCGGAGGAAGGGGAGAGTGAGCCAGCCCCCGTCGCGGTCCTTCCAGGTCGGCTTCCCCAACTGACCGTCCCCGAAGATGTCTAGGAGGTCATCGATCATCTGATAGGCCGTCCCGAGCTTCAGTCCTGCCTGGCGGATTCGTTCGAGCTCGGCCTCGGAGAGATCAGGGTCACCGAGGAGGGCCCCAATGGTGCAGGCGGCGGAGATGAGGGCCCCGGTCTTCCGCTGGATCACTGCGAAATACTCCGCCTCCGTGGGGATCTGCCAACGGAGCCCCTCCTGGAGGAGCTCCCCCTCGAGGATCTTCCCAATCGTGTCGGTGACGATGGTGCGGAGGCGAGCCTCCTGCCGGTTGAGGATCGCGATAGCGCGGGAGAAGATAAAGTCGCCCTGGAGGACGGCGATCCGATTCCCAAAGAGCTTCCAGAGGGTCGGGCAGGCCCGGCGGCTGGGCGAGCCGTCGATGACATCATCATGGACGAGAGTCGCGAGGTGGATCAGCTCGAGAGCGGTGGCCGCCTCGATCAGGGCCTGGCGCTCACCTTGGGCCCCGAGGAGCTTATAGAAGACGATGACCAGGGCCGGGCGGAGGCGCTTCCCCCCGCTGCGGTGGAGATAGCCTCCCAGCTCGGCTACCAGGGGAATCTCCGAAGAGAGGCTCACTTTCAAGCGCTCCTCGACCTCGACTAGCTCCGCCAGCGGCAAAACTTTCACCATATTATCGGCCAACCTCGCCCGGCTCAATCGTAGCATCGATCCCTTCTCTTGGCAACCCTCTCAATGCTTACTGCTACCGCTCGAGCACGAAGGTCACCGGCCCATCGTTGGCCAACTCGACGAGCATCCTCGCTTGGAAGACCCCCTGCTTCACCTTCAGGCCGCTCCGCTTCAACTCCTCCACGAATCGCTGGAAGAGCGGCTCGGCCTCCTCGGGAGGGGCCGCTTCCTCGAAGCTCGGCCTCCGCCCCTTCTGGACATCGCCATAGAGGGTGAATTGGGAGACGACGAGGATCTCCCCTCCGACCTCCAGGACCGAGCGGTCCATCCTCCCTCTTTCTCCCTCGAAGATCCGGAGGTTCAGGGCCTTATTCGCCAGCCACCTCAGGCTCTCTTCGGTATCGCCTCGACCGATCCCCACCAGAAGGAGCAGGCCCGGGCCGATCTGGCTGACGGTCTTCCCTTCTACCTGGACTCTGGCCCAGGCCACCCGCTGGACGACGATCCGCATGGAAAGGATTCTAGTCAGGGCTGAAGGCCATTGCAACCTACCGAAGCCCCCCTTATAATCTCAGAGATGGTCGAGGCCTATCTCTCATCCCGACGGGAGTTAGTGGAGGGCTACCTTTCGACCTACTTAGCCCGGCGGGCCGAGGAGTTCCCCGAGAGGCTCTTCGCAGCGATCAGCTATGCCCTGGAGGGCGGGAAGCGGCTCCGCCCGATCTTGCTCGTCGCCGCTGCTGAGGCCGTGGGCACGGCAGCAGAGGGGGTGCTCCCCGCCGCCGCGGCAGTCGAGGTATTCCATACCTATTCGTTGATCCACGACGACCTCCCCGCCCTAGATGATGCCACCTGGCGGAGGGAGCGGCTCTCCGCACACCGGGTCTTCGGGGAGGCCGTAGCCCTCCTGGCCGGGGATGCCCTGATCCCTCTGGGATTCGAGCTGATCGCGAAAGAGCAGGCCAAGCTCTCCCCCAAGGAGAGGGTCCTCCGGGTGATCCAACTCTTGAGCGAGGCGCTCGGGCCGGCAGGGATGGTCGCAGGCCAGCTCCTCGAGCTGGAGGAGGCCCTCCCTGATGAAGCGGCCCTGACCCAGATCTATGCCAAGAAGACGGCCGCGCTCCTCGGGGCGAGCCTGGCCGCCGGCGGTGTCCTCGGCGGGGGGACCGAGGCGGAGATCGCGGCCCTCCAGGGCTTCGGCTATAGCCTTGGCCTCGCCTACCAATTGGTCGATGACCTCCTCGACTCCGGCGAAGACGAGCGGCCGACCTATGCCCAACTGATGGGAGCGAGGGCGGCTCACGCAGAGGCAGAGCGGGTCACAGCCGAGGCGCTCGCGGCCCTGGGGCCACTAGGAGGGAGGGGAGCGACCCTCCGGGCCCTGGGGGGATGGCTCCTCTCGAGGAGGGTTTAATGAAGCTCGGGCAGGTCCTGATCTCGGCCGAGGCGCTCGAGCAGCTCATCCTCGGGGTGATTGCCGAGCAAGGGGAGCTCGTCCCGCTCAACCGGACCGCAGGGGATGAGGGGCTCTTGGAGATCTTGGCCAAGGCCTACAAGGGGAGTGGGGTGGAGGTGAGCCGCATGGGCGAGAAGGTTAAGCTCCGGCTCCAGCTCCTCGCCCGCTACGGGGTCAAGATCCCCGAGGCGGCAGAGAAGCTCCTCCTGCGGCTCCGTGAGCGGCTAAGGGAGCTGGCGGAGCTGGAGATCGTCGAGGCCGAGATCGAGATCCGTGGGCTCTGGCTCGATTGACTCACTTCTCCCGGCTCTCGATCAGCCGATTCATATACTCCAAGACCTTCCGCTTGCCCTCCTCGTCTAGTCTCTCGAGGCGCTCTTGGATCAGCTCACTCAGGCCGCGCTCATGGCTCGGGCTCCGATTGAGGAGGGCCTGCTGGGCGAGCTTGTGGGCCCGCCAGTTCGCGCTCCGCTCGACATAGCGGACCTTCCAGGAGGGGAATTGGCTCAAAAGCTCCAGGGCATCGCTGTTGAGCTTCTCCAGGTTCGGCTGGCGGATCCGATACAAGCCGTTGATCTGATTGGCCAGCAGCTGTGAATCGGTGAAGAAGATCGCCTCGCGGGGGCTATACTTCTGGACGGCCTTGCAGGCGGCGATCAGGGCCTTATATTCAGCGATATTGTTCGTAGTCCGCCCGATCGGCTCGGAGATCTCCTCGAGGGTGTTCCCTTGGCGGTCGGTGATCACCACCCCGATCGCTGCCTCCCCGGGGTTCCCCTCGGTGCTCCC
>JBBIJD010000049.1:0-12814 GCA_037446135.1 Candidatus Fraserbacteria bacterium | reverse complement strand
GAGCTCACGCTCGTATTCCGCGATCGCTGACAAGATATGGAAGAGGAGCTTCCCGTTCGAGGTGGAGGTGTCGATGTTATCCCCCACGGAGATGAGCTGCTTCCCCTGGCGGGAGAGCTCCTCGGCGATGTTGGCCAGGTCCCTCACTGACCTCCCTAGCCTGTCGAGCTTGGCCACGATCAGCCCCTCGGCCTCCCCATTCAAGACTTGCTCGCGCACCCTCTGGAAGACCGGCCTGGTCTTGATCGCCGACTCAGACTCCTCCGCGATGGCCAAGAGCTCATACCCCCGGGCCTGGCAATACCGCTCGATCGCCTCCTTCTGGGCTTCTAAGCTGAAGCCCTCGCGCTGCCTTGCGGTCGAGACCCGGAGATAACCGATCAGCCTGAGCTTGGACCTTGATCCCGATTGGGACCCCATTCCATATCACCTCCTGACTGATCCTGGCTGGTCTGGTAAAGCTTGGAGTCTATAGCCTTAAGACTTCCCGGAGCCTCTTATCCACCTCGGCCAGCTCGGCGGGTGAGACCCTCCCAGGCCGGTAGCGGACGAGCGAGGCAGCTAGAGTCGCCAGCTTCACCCTCACGATCGAGGGCTTCACCAAACCGGCCCTCCTCCAGCCCTTCAGGGTGTAGTCGCTGGAGAACCTCGGCGCTTGGGAGGTGATCTGGGCGATGATCAGGTTCCCCGTCTCGGCCTCATATTCGGGGTCGTTCACCACCAGGGCCGGGCGGGTCTTGGCTCCCCTGGCATCGGCGAAAGGGAAGGGGACCAGGACCACATCACCCCTCTCGTAGGCCATGGCTATAGAGCTCCTCCCAGCGGTCATAGACGGCGTCCTCAGGGTTATCCCAATCGGAGAAGGCCTCTTGGGAGAGCGAAGTCCAGGGGTCCACCTCCTCCTTCTCCGCACCCTTAGGGGCGATGAGCCTGTCCAGCTCGCTCCTCTTGAGCCTGGTGAGCTTCCCCAGCTTATAGAGGGTGAGCTTACCCTCCCTGGCCCAGCGGTAGATCGTATCTCGGGAGACCCTGAGGTAGTCCGCGGCCTCGGCCACGGTGAGCCATGGGGCGCGCCTCCCTTCATCAGTGGTCTTGGCCATCTTTACCCCCTTGCCGGACCTTATCTGACTATGTGCTATGGCATACTACGGCATATCTCTATCTCAGGCAAATCGGCTGGCCCGGTCCTCACTAGCTTACCAGACCATTGTCAGGAAGTGGCTGACTTCCAAGACATGGGGGAGGGAATCCGATCCCTAAGGGGAGTGACAGTTAGGAAGGACTTCCTAGTCGGTCGAAGCCTTCAGGGTGAGGGGCGCGTTACTAGACGGTCCAGGAAGCTGGCACTAATCCACACCTTAAAGTGCTTGATTTCTCGTGGCTATCGAGTGGATTCAAACCTCCTGAGGCAGCTCAGGAGGCGCGCCACGTGGCGCGCCACGCGGTCCCCAGCCTGGGGCAGTGATGGCATGATGGCATTTTATGGTGTAATGCTGTAAAATTCTGAAGGAGGTGACTATGCATCGCACCCAGGTCTTGTTAATGGAGGAGCAGGTCCGGATGCTGAAGGAGGAGGCGGCTCAGCGAGGAGTCTCGATGGCTGAGATCATCCGCGAGGCCCTTAAGGAGCACTTGATCCGCCGACAAGGACAGTGGTGGGAGCTGCGTCGCCGGGCGCTGGAAGTGGTCGGGCGCTTCGCCTCCGGCTCCCATGACGTCTCCGAGGAGCACGACCGCGAGTTGGAAGGGGCCTATGCAGACGCCTGAGAGGGGTAGGGGTCTTGAGCCGGTCTTCGTGGACACCTCAGCCCTCTACGCCCTGCTCGACCGGGATGACGAGAACCATGCGGAGGCCGACAAGATCTGGGCCCATCTCCTGGAGAGGGGGCATCCACTCCTGACCCATAACTATGCGTTGGTGGAGACATTCGCGCTGGTGCAGCGGCAGCTGGGCTTGGAGGCAGTGCGGGCCCTCCATCAGGATCTCCTGCCAGTGGTGGAGATCCTCTGGGTGGACCAGGCCTTGCATCAAGCGGCTGTGGAGACCCTGCTGGCCTCGGGGGGCCACTCAGTCAGCTTGGTCGATTGGGTGAGCTTCGTCCTCATGCAGCGGCGGGGGATTCGGACCGCTTTCGCTTTCGATGATGATTTCCCTAAAGAGGGGTTTAAGATGCCGGATGTCAACCCCGGAGCCGGAGGAGGCTCCCGGGCTTAAGCCTAGGTGATCTCATGAATCATTCGCTGACGGATCTGTCAGAATGTATCCTTTCGATCGCATCTGCAAATAGACCCGCCACGGATACGATCCCGGCCTTCTGGCTCTCGGGGCTCGGCACAGAGTCGGTTACCACTACAGCCTTTATAATAGGCGAGTCCTCTAACCTCCTTAAGGCATAGCTCCCCGACATTGGTTTGAACTGTTGCTGGGATACAGGCCTTCTTGATATTATCAGACCGAGGTGACATAGAGTGACTAAAGCGAAGATGGTCAAACTAGGGAGGAAGGGTCAGATGGTCCTGCCGAAGGAGATCCGTGAGGCCCTCGGCCTCAAAGAGGGCGATCCCCTAATCGTGGCCTTGGAGGAGGGGCAGGCAGTCCTCATCACTCCGGAACGGTATGCTGCTCTCACCAAGGGGATGCTCAAGGGGACCTGGGGCCGGACGAGGGAGGAGATCGAGCGATACCTCGAGGGAGAGAGGGGATCGTGGGCCAAGGGCAAGGGAAGGGGAGATTAGCCGCGGAGCTCGCCCGGCATGGGAGGGTGGGACTGGACAGCTCCATCCTGATCTATCATCTCGAGGGCCTCATGCCATATGCGGAGCTGACGGAGCTCGTCTTCTCCCGCTTGGCCAAGGGCGATCTTAGCGGTGTGATCTCGACTATCTCCGTGACGGAGCTCCTGGTGAAGCCGTTCGCTTTGGGGAAGAAGCAACAGGTCATAGCTTGCGAACAGTTCCTCCAAGGGCTACCGCACACGACCATCGTGGCCCCGGACTATGAGATCGCCAAGGAGGGAGCCCGTCTTAGGGGGTCGTATGGGCTTCGGACCCCGGACGCCCTCCTGCTCAGCACGGCTTTGAAGGAGGGAGCCAGGGCCTTCCTGACGAACGATGAGGGGCTAAAGAGGGTGGAGAGTGAGGGGATCGCGATCCTGGTCCTGGATGATTATCTTGAAGGGGGGTGATTTACCAGATCACCCCTAGCCTAGAGGGAGTGGCCCGACGCTACCCCTTTGGGACATGGCTGTCAGCGTCAAGCGAATGGTTGGCTTGGCTGCAGCCTCGGCCCTGGCTCTCTGGGCCGTCGCGGCTTGACAGGTGGGGAGTATCATGAGAGAGCTGAAGGTTGGAGCCGAAAAGTTGCTCAACAAAGCACAGTCCTGTGAACCCCCCTAATTGCATGGGACTATGGTGCTCAGCTAAGATCGCTTGGCACAGGAGGAAGATGGGAAGATGAAGGAGTACTTGCTTGGGATTGACGTGGGCACCCAAGCAGCTAAGGGCGTGCTGGCACGGCCGTCCGGTGAGGTGGTGGCCGTGACCGCCGAGGAGTATGAGGTACTTCATCCCCAGCCGTTGTGGGCTGAGCAATGGCCGGATGTGTGGCTTCAAGCCGTTTGTAGGGTAATCCAGGCCCTGCTAGCGAGGGCAGGGATATCCTCGAAAAGAGTCGCCGGCGTGTGTATAAGCGGTCTTTACGGTGGCAGTGGGATTCCACTGGATGCTCAAGCAAAGCCGATTCGACCTTGCATCATCTGGATGGACCGCCGGGCCACGGCTGAGGTGGAGTGGATCAAGGATAACGTGGATCTAGAGAGGCTTTTCGCGGTCACCGGAAACTGGGTGGACAGCTATTTCGGATACACAAAGATCCTGTGGATAAAGCGGCATGAGCCAGACAACTGGCGCAGGATTTCCCTATTCCTGCCCCCCAACTGTTACATCAACCTTCGCCTAACCGGCCAGGTGGCCATCGATCACTCCTCTGCCGGGAACCTGGGTGGATTGTATGATATCAGAGCCCATACATGGTCTGAGGGAATGGCCCAGGTCCTGGACATCCCGCTTAACCTCATGCCCCAGAAGATTGTGGCCTCCGGTGAGGTGATTGGCGAGGTCACGGGGGAGGGGGCTCGTTCAACCGGTCTGGCACGGGGGACACCGGTCCTGGCCGGCGGAGTAGACGCTCCCATGGCTACCCTAGCTGCCGGGGCCTTCACCGCGGGAGACAATGTGGCGATGATGGGCACCTCGACATGCTGGGGGGTGATCCACACTGGCGAGGGATTCGCGCGGGAGTTGGTCTCTATGCCCCATGTAGTGGAACCGACCGAGAGGTTCTACACCTGGGGCGGATCGGCGACCTCCGGGGCGCTAGCCCGTTGGTTCCGGGACGAGCTGGGCCAGGACGAGGTCGCCCGTGGGATCGAGGGGGGCAAAGATCCTTACCAGTTCCTTGATGACCTGGCGCAGGCCGTTCCACCCGGTTGTGAGGGGCTTCTGGCGTTACCGTATTTTATGGGCGAGCGGGCCCCCCTCTGGGACCCGAGTGCGCGCGGTGCCTGGGTCGGGCTCACTCTCTCTCACACCAAAGGCCACCTCTTCCGGGCCTTGCTCGAGGCCGCTGGATTCGCCTTACGCCACGCCATCGAGGTCGGGGAGCAGATCGGCCTCCCCATGAGCGGGGAGACTGTGGTGGTCGGCGGGGTGGCAAAGTCCCCGCTGTGGCTGTCCATCATCGCCGACATCACCGGCCGCGCCATCCGCACCCCGGCCACCGGGGGGATCGAGGCCCCGCTAGCCGACGCGCTGCTGGTCGGACTCGCCACCAAGCTAGTTGATCGCTACGAAACGATTCGGGAGTGGATCCGTTATAGCGAACCGGTGCTCGCCCATCCCGAGCGCCACGCCGCATATGACCGTTGGTATGCGCTATACCGCCAGCTCTACGAAGCCCTCCGCCCGCTGTTCCTCGAGCTCGATGAGCTTGCCAGGGATCAGGCGAAGACGCGGTAGGCGATCCCCAGCATCCGAGCTAGCCACACTAACTCTTCAACCCAGTCGCCGTATGCGCCGTGGATGTGGTTCGAGTCATACTCAGCGAGGAACTCTTCGGGCCCAACCGCAAGGCGGGCAAAGGCGTGGGGCCAATTGGCCTGGATTGCCTCTGCCTTTCGCTCGGCCTCCTCACGAGGGAGATCGAGGAACTCCCCGGGCAGGATCGCTAGCCAGTACTGGCCGTTCCGGCGGGCCAGGCGGGCAAGAGTGACCTTCCCTGGGGCGGCGATGTGCCGCACCGCGGCCCCTCCGGCGGGGAAATAGAAGCCCTGGGGATAGAACTCCACCCTTGGCAGGTTCACATCCGGGTCATAGGAGTGCCCCGCGAAGTAGGTGGGATGAGTGCCGGAATTGCAGAGATCGAACACACCGAGCTCCTCGTCGTAGTGCCGGAGGTCGGCGAACAAGACCGGCTCCCCGGTGATGTGCTTCAAGATCTCCATGGTCAGGGCCCCATCCATGTCCGCCTCGGTGGCTGCGACCAGAGGCTCTTTGGGGCCGTTCCAGTCGTAAGGATCGTTGAGGAGCGCTTCGGCTACATCCATGGTCACAAAGTGGTCGGTGAGCTCGGGCTGGCTCTTCACCCCAAGAAAATCGAGACCCATCTCTTTGGCCATCTCTCGGAGCGCGATGTAGCTCCGGATCTGAAGTCTGAGCTTCTCCGGGGTGAGTTGCTTTCCATCGTAGCGGATCTTGCCCACCTTCTCAGAGAGCCACCGGAATCCATGCTCGACCTCCTCCTCGGGGGCATCTTGGGCGCGGCGGACGATCTCCCACTGGTCAATGTGCTCGATATCTACCCCAAAGAGGCTCATCCACTGATCGGGGTTGGCCACCGCGGTATACATGCCCATGGGGCGACCGCCGAAGAGGCCGAATCTCTCGCCCTTGATCCGGGCGAGGGCCGACCCGGCACGAACAAACGCGAGGACCTTGTGCTGCACCTTCGGATCTCGGATGTCACCGGAGAGCCGGCCGTGGAAGACCCCGATCTGGTCCAGGGCCCCGGCCGAGGCCAGCATCCCGACCATCCCTGGGTACTGAGGATTGATATTAGAAAAGAGGAGGAACGGCCCGGGAGCAAACTTCGAGGCCACCGCCGCCAGGTGCGGGAAGCTCCACACCGCGAAGTTGAAGATCGTGACCTCACAGCCCTCGTGGGCGAGCCGCAGGGCCTCGTTCCGGGCGAGCTCCGCGGTCCAGATGATCTCCCGGCCTACAATGGGCTCCACCTCCCCGGTGGCTCGCAGTGCCTCTATCAGGCGGTTTTGGAACTCCCGGTTCACTGGCTCAACTTCTCGATGGACAGCCTCCCGGCCGTCAGAGAATGTCAAGATGCCAACCCTGCGCCGCATTCTTTGGATCCCTCCTTCCTCAATAATAGTTGGTCTTTGAGCCTTGCTAGAAGCTGCTCTTCGCCCATCTGGACATGGCAGATGGCTCTCCGATTATATGTATACGCGATATGGATGATCCCCTGCTCGTCCTGGACGATGGCCGGGTAGCTGAACTCTCCGGGTCCTTCCTCCAGAGTCAGTTGGCAAGGCCAGCTCTTTCCCTCATCTTGGGAGAGGGCGATGACCAGCGGAGTGCGCGGGCCCCACACATCGAAGCCGGTGGGCATCACCTCAGGCCACGCCTCGTGCAGCTTGGCCAGCCCGGGGACTGGTGTGGTCAGGTTGAACGCGAGCACTAGGTTTCCAGACCGGAGGCGATCCATATCGATGCCGCTGTTGTTATTGGGCAATGGTGTAGGCTGGGGCCTGCTCCAAGTCTTCCCCAGATCATGGGAGTAGCTCACAAAGATGTGGCGCTCCTGGCTCCGCATGTAGGCCATGAGCCTCCCGTCAGCGAGGGGGACCACAGCAGGTTGGATCAGATGGGCCCCTGCCTGCTTCCCAAGATCCCCTACGATCTCCCATGAAGTTCCGTTGTCCTCCGAGCGGAGAAACGCCGCACTCCATTCACGCTCCCGCTCTACTGGAATGAGCCAAACCCCTCCGAGGTGGAGAGGTTTGTTCTTCCCGAGAATCCCTTTCTCTTCCCAGAAGAGCTCGAGGTCACACCAGGTATGGCCAAAGTCGAAGCTCCGCTTGAGGAAGAGGTAGGTATCGCCGCTGCACCACCTCGGGCCGTAATTGATCCCGACAAGTAACCACACGGTCCCATCCGGACCGAGGAAAACGCGGGGGTTGGCGGGGGCTCGACCGGGCACATCCACCCAAACCTCCGGCGGCGACCATGCAGTGCGCTCAGGGTCAAAGCGTGCTCCGAGGATCACCGAGTCCGGTGCCCCCTCCTTGCTCCCGGCGTAGAATGCGAGGAGGAGCTCTCCGGTCGACAGCTCGCAAAGGCTGGGGGCGTGACAGGTGGGATGGGAAGGCGGGGCTTGGATGTAGTGTCGGATCGGGTCGAAAGTTCCCAATGTCTCCTCGTCAGCCTTTGATGCCGGAGGACAAAGCGATCCCGCGGATGATGCGTTGGCGAAGGATGAGGAAGACGATTAGAGCTGGGAGAGAAGCCATGAACGCCGCGGATGTGATCAGCCCGTAGTTGATTTCAAACGCTCCCTGAATCAGCCTCAGCCCTACAGGGAGAGTGACCTTTTGCGCGCTCCGTAGGCAAATCAGGGACCAGAAGAACTCGTTCCAGGTGTAATTGAAGATGTACATCCCGTATGCAGCGAAGACGGGGGTGGAGTTTGGGATGATGACGCGAGTAAGAACCCCCCAGCTTGAGCAACCATCGATTCGTGCCGCATCTTCCAGATCGCGGGGGATATTGAGGAAGAATTGGCGAAGAAGAAAGACACCGATGGGGAGAGCGATCATGGGAAGGGCAGCGCCGTAGATCGTGTTGAGGAGTCGGAAACTATTCATCATGAAGTACAGAGGTATCACACTGACCTCTAAGGGGAGGAGCATGAACACAAGGATTATCAGGAACAGCGCATCGCGCCCGGGCCACTGGAGGCGGGCGAAGGAGAAGGCCGCCAGGGTCGAGACGATCAACGAGCTCGCCGTCACCAAGGTTGCGAGGATCAAGCTGTTCAGAAGCCAACGCCCGAAAGGCCAGCTCGCGAAAAGCTTGGCGACATGACCAGTAGTTAGACGAGAGGGGAGCCACTTCGGCGGGATGGAGAAGATGTCGGAGTTAGGCTTAAACGCGGTCTCGGCGACCCACAGGGTAGGGAGCACCCACAGAAAAGCGATGGCCCCCAACACGAGATACGGTGCCCAGGCCTTGATCTTCGTCATTCTAGCTCCGATTTGAGGCCCAATAGCTTGACCCCGATGAGGGTGAGGATCAGCATGATCACCAAGAGCACCACTCCGGAGGCCGCGGCCTTTCCGATGTTGAAATACTCGAAGCCCGTCCGGTATAGATAGAGGGCCAGGACCTCTGTAGACCTCCCCGGCCCTCCCTCCGTCATCATTAGCACCTGGCCGAAGGTCCGGAAGGCGGAGATGAGAGTCAAGACCAAAGAGAAAAGGAGAGCCGGTTTGAGGAGTGGCAGGATGATGTAGAGAAACTTCTGGCGGAATCTCGCTCCGTCGATGGAGGCTACTTCAAAGAGCTCCTGGGGGATATCACCCAGGCCTGCTTGGAATACGACCATACGATACCCGGCCAACCACCAGGCAGTAGCGAAGGCAATCGCTGGCAGGGCCCAAGCCGGCTCCGTCAGGAATACGGGAGCGGGGACCTTCAAGGCCTTGAACGCATGTGTCACCAGGCCGAAGTCGGGATCGAACATCCACTTCCAAGTGATAGCTACGGTGGAGACGGTGAGGAGGTAGGGGAAGAAGAGCACGGCCTGGACGAAACCTACCCCACGGCGAGTCCGCCCCCAGCTCCAGAGCATCAGGGCGAAGACCAATCCTAGGCCGAGGATCAACGGCACGGCGATCCCGGCAAACTTGAACGTGTTCCCGAGGGCGTTCAGGAAGCGCGCATCGCCGAAGAGCTTGATGTAGTTCTCCAAGCCGACGAAACGAGAACCCCTCATGGGGCTCCACTCGAAGAGGCTGAGGTAAATGCCGTAGCCGACCGGCCAGGCCAGGAAGATCCCCCATAGCGCAGCGAATGGGAGCACATACATGATCCCCTCGAGCCCTCGGTGGCGATACAGGAATCCCCTGATCTTGCTTCTCATGCCCTAATCATTCATGCGCATCTCCCTTGAAGAAGCCGGGGGTGGAGACCAAGCCTCCACCCCCGGTCCTGCTCCAAGCTTATCCGCCCTGTAGGATCCGGTTGCACTCTGCCTCTGCCTGAGCTAGGGCCTCCGCCGGGGTGATCTGTCCGTTCACCGCCAGTTCGATCTTGGTCTCGATGGCACTCTCCAGCTCCGAGCCGCGCGGGTGGTTGATCGGGAACTTCACGAGGCCCTCCTGGATCATCTCGTTCAGCAGATGTCCGGAGCGGGTCCAGTAGTCTGAGGCGAGAAGAGTTGGGTCCTCAAGAGCTGTCCGGTTCGCCGCAATATGTCCACCCGACATGGTCCAGATGTGGGAGTGTTCGACCACGAAGCGGGCGAGCTCCATCGTGGCTTGATACACAGCGGGAGAGGTCCCAGCGGGCTGGAGTGGCACAGAGAGCTGGTGGCTTGCACCCCAGGTGTAGGGCGTTCCGAAGAAGTTGGGGACCTTAGCGTAGCCCCAGTTGACGCCGCTGTCTCGAGCTGTGGGGTAGAACCAGTTCCCAGCGAACAACATCCCCAGTCGGCCTGCAGTGAACTGGTTATACCCGTTGCCGCCCACGGTGTTCCAGCCGAAGTCGTTGAAGATGTCCACGAGGAACTGCAGGGCGCTGAGACCTTCCAGGTTGTTGAAGGTAGCCTTCGTGTATCCTTCATCAAAGAGTGAGCCGCCCCCCATCTGGTAGAAGAAGATCTCCCAAGCTCGGCGGAGCTTGCGTGGGAGAGAGTCCTCAGCCGGATGGAAAGCGTAGTAGCCGGCGGCCTTGATCGCCTCAGCCGCCTTGATGAACTCGCTCATCGTTTGGGGTGGCCTCTCCGGATCGAGGCCAGCGGCCGCGAAGATGTCTTTGTTGTACCACAGCCCCCAACCGTGGGTGTCGAGGGGGATGAGGTAGTGATGGCCACGGAGCTCCCCGGCCTTCCAGGTGGCCTCAGGGAAGTCCGCGGCGTTGATGCCACCGATCTCGATAAGATCTCCCACCGGTGAGGCCTCGAGCGCGGTCAGGTAGTCCGCCACCTCCACGAGCTTGTTCACATGGCAGATCCCGAGCTGCGGGGGAGTGCCAGCGATCACCGAAAGCCGCAGCTCCGCGTAGTATTGAGCCCACCGCCCTTGAACGAGCTCGACTTGGATGTTGGGGTGGGTTTGGCTGAATAGGGTGACGATCTCCTCCATGGCTTTGGCGTCGGCCTCGTGGAATAGAGTATTGAACTCGATCTTGATGACCTCAGGAGTGGTGGCCCCGCTGGGAGCTACGATTCCCAATACCAGGACCAGGACTACGCCCATCACCAATGTTAAGATCCTGCGCATTTCATTCACCTCCTATGGAAGATGCGCATTCTCATGACCGTTTACCTGAATGTTCCCCAGCGATCACCTCCTTTGCGCCACCTGTGGCAGCCGCTTTGCTTAGTTGGGCCAGGGCTTGGCGCAATTCGGCTAGCTCCGTCGGACGGAGGGCCCGTAGCGGCGATAGGGTAGACCCAACGGCCCAACCCAAGAGCTCTAGCCCCTGTTTGATGAACGCGAGTGGCGTGCCGTAGTGCACGGCTTCACATAGCCGTCTCACAATGTCCTGATAGGCCCTGGCCTGGGTGATGTCCCCTCCGCGGACGGCGCGATAGAGTCGGACATATAGCTCGGGCAGAAGGTTCGCCGGCCCTGAGACGATCCCGGACGCCCCCATCTCCAAGACAGGAAGGCATAGCGTATCCGTCCCCACAAACAGGATCATCGAGTCGGCGAGGGCCAAGTACCTCTCCCATGCCTCCCAATCTGATCGGCTCACCTTCGCTCCCACCACATTCGGGGCTTGTTCGCTGATGCAGTTGAGGAGGCCAGCACTCAGCGGGTTTCCTGTGGCACACGGAATGTCATAAAGGAACATGGGAAAGTCTCCCAGGACATGAGCGACCTTGAGGAAATGAGTCTCCAGCTCGCTGTCATCTAATCGATAGCGGGCGGGGGGAGAAACTGCCACGGCAGTCGCCCCTGTAGTTTTGGCGTGCAACGAGAGCTCCACAGCCACCGCTGTGCGGTCATGCCCCGTGTGGACGATCACAGGGAGCTTCCCCTGCGCCTCCTCCAAAGCCGCTTCTGCAAAAACCTTGCGCTCCCCAGGGCTCAAAAGGCTACCCTCCCCCGTGGTTCCCAGGATAAAGAGTCCATCAACACCTGTCTGAACAAATCGGTCGATCAACCCGGCCAACACATCTCGTCGCGGGGCTGCCCGCCCTTCATCCCAGGGAGTCACCAGGGCAACCCACACACCGTGCAGTTGCTGCCCGGACAAGTTCATGTCGACCCTCGCACCCGGAGTTCCACCGGGACTCGTATCTCCTGGAATCCTTCGGCATCGGGATCGTTGAGGCGCGCGAGCAGGAGTTTAAAGGCACATCGCCCGATCTCATAAGGATTCTGGGCGACCACCGTGAGGGGCGGAATGATCATCTCCGCCCATTCCAAGTCATCAAAGCCCACGACCGCAACCTTGTCTGGGATTGGGATACAGCGAAGAAAGAGCTCTCGCAGCACTCCCACCGTCATCTGGTTGTTGGTGCTGAAGATCGCCGTGGGAGGCTCCGGATGGGAAAGGAGCTGCACGGCGGCCTGCCGCCCGCCCTCAATCCGATAGCCGCCCCAGGCTACGAGCTCCTTCGCCAATGGGATTCCGGCTTCTTCCAGGGCCTGACGGTAGCCGGCGAAACGTTCCTCAGTTGTCGTCGCCCCAGGAATTCCCAGCACGATCCCGATCCGGCGATGACCGCGCTCGATAAGGTGTCGCGTAGCTTGATATGCCCCACCCACATTGTCGGAGAGAACCGCATCAGCGGGAACTCCCGCTGCCTTGCGGTCGATGAACACGAACGGCATTCGGCACTTAGCTAGCTCCTGGATCGCTGGGCTTGCTCCAGCGCGGACCGGCGCGATGAGAAGCCCATCTATCCTCCGCCGGAATAAGAGCCGTGTGTAGGAATCACCTTTGCTGGAGTCTTCATCGCTATTGCAGACGAGCACGGAGTACCCAGCGGCCACGGCGGCGTCCTCCACGCCGCGGACGAGGGCGGCGAAAAATGGGTTGGTGATGTCTGAGACCAGGACGCCTATGACATGAGTCGTCCGGGTGCGTAGGGATTGGGCCACCGCATTGGGGTGGTAGTCAAGCTCCGCCATCGCTTGACGGACCTGGGCCACCGTGTCCGGGGCCACCTTGCGAGTCCCATTAATCACATAGGAAACGGTCGCCACCGACACTCCTGCCCGGCGCGCCACATCGCGAATCGTCACCATTGCCTTGTTAATCGTTTAACAGTCTACCAGATACACCACCCTTTGTCAAGAGATGCTATTGTCGCAGAACTTGCAGAGGTGCAGCCGCGAACATGAAGGAGTTCCAAAGGACAAGGGGGTCTACCGTCGTATTTTGGCAATTGATGCACCGCGCATATCTTGGTTCAAGCTCTGATCCGGTAATAGTCGGCCGTGAGCAAATTATAAAGAGCGTCAGGGTCGTGACGGCCAGCCGATCCTCCTTGAGCAACCGCGTGATC
>JBBIJD010000048.1:0-12916 GCA_037446135.1 Candidatus Fraserbacteria bacterium | reverse complement strand
GCGGCGGGGATGGCCGCGACCGCCAAAGGGTGCATCGTGTAGGTATGGCCGTGGGGGAAGAGCCGATCCGCGAAGTGGGCCCGGATCTCCCTCTCGGTCACGGTGATCCCGACCGGGGCATAGGCCCCGGTGCACCCCTTGGCCGTAGTTAAGATATCGGGCTTGATGCCCCAATGGTTGAGGGCGAACCACTCCCCGGTCCGGAACCAGCCGCTCATCACCTCATCGGCCACGAGGAGGACACCGTTCTCGTCGCAGATCTCCCTCAAGCGGGAGAGGTAACCCTTCGGGGGGACGATCACGCCGTTCGTGCCGACCACTGGTTCGATGAAGACTGCCGCGACATTCCCCTCCTCCTCAATCATGTAGTCGATGTATTCGGCGCATTGGAGCCGGCAGCCGGGATACTCCAGCCCGAAGGGGCAGCGGTAGCAGTAAGGGTCCGGGGCGAAGATGACCCCGGGGGCCTTGGTCGTCGGCTCGGCGAACCACCTCCTGAAGTCGCCGGTGAGGGCGATGCTCCCCGCGGTCGAGCCGTGGTAGGAGCGATAGCGGGAGATGATCTTGTATTTCGGGGCCATATACTGGCGGACGATCTTGATCGCCGCCTCGTTAGCCTCGGTCCCAGAGGTGGAGAAGAAGAATTGATCGAGCCCCTGGGGCATGACCTCGAGGAGGCTCTCGACCGCCCTCGCCTGGGCCTCACAGGCGAAGCCGGGGAAGAGGTAGGGGAGTCGCTCGGCCTGCTCCTTGATCGCCGCGATGATCGCCTTATTCCCATGGCCTAAGTTGGAGCACATCAATTGGGAGGAGAAGTCGAGGTAGGCCTTGCCTTGAGCGTCATAGAACCGGACTCCCTCGGCCTTGGCGATGAAGAGCGGCCCCTTCTCCTGCCAGCCCCGCTGGGCCCGCCAGGTCCCATAGGTATGGGCGGTGATCAACCGCACCAGCTCTTCGGCTCTAGTTTCAAGCATGGCTCTTATCCTCCTCCGCGGCCATGTAGTAGATCCCCTTCAGGACCAGCCAGGGGTCGAGCCGCCAGCCCGGAGGGCAGTCCTTGAGGAAGAGCCGACTCCCACCGCCGGTGAGGACTACGCCGGTCTCTCCTAGCTCTAGCTCGGCCTGGATCGCCCTGACTAGCCCCTGGATCTCCTGGCGCAGCCCATGATGGACCCCAGCGCTCATGCAACCGACGGTATCCGTCCCGATCAGCGGCGGGGGCTCTTCAGGGTCGGGGATCGGGACCTCCGGCAAAGCGGAGGTGAACTGCGCGAGCGCGCGGAGGCGCATCCCCGCCCCGGCGAGGATCAGCCCCCCGCGGAAGACCCCCTCCTTATCGACCAGGTCGATGGTCACGGCGCTCCCGATGTCGACCACGATGATCGGTCGGCCATAGAGCCTGCTTGCGGCGATCGCCGCGAGCATCCGGTCGGTCCCCAGCCCGGGCTTATAAGCCGACCGGAGGTGCAACCTGCGCGGCCACTCTGTCTCTCTGGTGATCACCAGGGTCCGGGGCGGCTTGCTCAGCCCGCCGCGGGAGGAGCAGAACTCCAGAAGCCCCTCTTCGAGGCGCTGGGCCAGCCCCTTCACCACCGAGGAGATCCCGACCCTCTCAATCCCCGCGAACCTCGGGCCGAGCCAGCCCGCCACCTCGGACCAGAATTCTCCCGGAGGAGAAGAGTTCGGGACCTTGAAAGCCTCCTCCAGCTCCCCTTTAGAAGAGAAGAGCCCAGTCGAGATATTGGTATTCCCCACATCGATCGCCAAGAGCCTCAACTCAGCTTACCTCCTTTATTTAAGGCTTCGCGCGCCTTCCGAGCAGGAGGAAAGGGCTTTGACCAGCCTGACCAGCAGAAGGTTGAGCGGGGTCGGGACCCCGCACTCCTCCCCGGCCCGGACGATCGCGCCGTTGATGTAGTCTATCTCCGTCTCGCTCCCCCGCCGGACATCTTGGAGCATCGAGGAGAGGTTCTCCGCGGTGAGCCGACAGACCTCCTCCACCTCCGCGACCACCTCGGGTAAGTGGAACCCCAGCCCATGGGCGTTTGCGACCTCGACGGCCTCGGCGAGCGCCCCGCGCATGATCTCATTGAGCTCGGGGTCCAAGACCAGCTCGCCATTCTTGACTCCGAAGATCGCCGTGAGGGCGTTGATCCCCGCATTGACCAAAAGCTTCTTCCAGAGGAGTCGCGTGATGTCCCGCTCGATATGGGTCTCAATCCCCGCGCGGTTGAAGGCCGCCACGACCTCCTCGAGCCGGTCGTCGGGGCCTCCCCCGAGGGGGCCGAGCCAAGTCGGCCCCCGCC
This sequence comes from Candidatus Fraserbacteria bacterium, assembly GCA_037446135.1. Classification (GTDB taxonomy): domain Bacteria; phylum Bipolaricaulota; class Bipolaricaulia; order RBG-16-55-9; family JANLFV01; genus JANLFV01. The sequence continues at coordinate 10,610 of JBBIJD010000048.1, read as the reverse complement.
CGGCATGGCGGACCCTCCCTGGGCCGAGGAGGGTCGAGCCCTGGGCCGTCACCCCCCGGAGGAGCCTCTCCCGGGGGAGAAAGCTTTCCATGATCTCCTCGGGCCCTAGCCCGTTCTGGAGGCTCAAGACCAAGGTAGCGGGGCCGATCGCGGGGAGGGCATCCCGAAGGGCTTTCTCCGTCTGGGGGGCCTTGACGAAGAGGGCCACCAGCTCGGCCTTCCCGACTTCAGCGATCTCGGTCGTCCCTTTGACCCTGATCCGCTCTTCCTTCCCGCCCCCCGCCTCCTCGATGACCAGTCCCTCGGCCCTGATCCTGGAGATATGCTCCTTTGCGATGGGGTCGAAGAGATGGACCTCCTCCCCGCTCTTGGCCAGCAATCCCCCGAAGAGGCTCCCCAAGGCCCCGGCCCCGATGATCGCGATCTTCATCCCAGTTCCTTCAGGACCTCTTCATTCATCGTGAAGCTGTGCGCCTCGAGCGAGGGGAACTTCCCCTCCTTGATCTCAGCCTTGTAGGTCTGCAGCGCCTGCTCGATCTCCTCCGCAAGGTTGAGGTAGTGCTTGACGAACTTCGGGGAGAACTTGAAGGAGAGGCCGACGAGGTCATGGAAGACCAGGACCTGGCCGTCGCAGTATGGGCCGGCCCCGATCCCGATCGTCGGGACCGCTATCCGCTCCGTGATCAACTTCGCCAATTGGTAGGGGATACACTCGAGGATCAGGGCGAAGATCCCAGCCTCCTCGAGGCAATGGGCGTCCTCCAAAAGCTGCCGAGCCCGCTCCTTGTCCTTGCCCTGGACCCTGAACCCACCGAGCTGGGAGGCCCGCTGGGGCGTGAGCCCGATATGGCCCATCACGGGGATCCCGCCGTGGCGGACGATCTTCTCCACGATATCTGCCATCTCGCAGCCACCTTCGAGCTTCACCCCATCGACTAAGCCCTCCTTCATCAGCCGCCCGGCATTCCGGAGGGCCTCCTCCGGGGAGATGTTGAAGGACATGAAGGGCATATCTCCCACGACGAAGGCCCGCTTGACGGCCCGCATGACCGGCCGGGCATGATGGATGATGTCCTCCAGCTCGACAGGGACGGTGCTCTCGTAGCCGAGGACCACATTCCCGACCGAATCCCCGACGAGGATGATCTCGATCCCCGCTCGGTCGACCAGGAGTGCCGTGGGGTAGTCGTAGGCGGTGATCATCGAGATCTTCTCCCCCTGCTCCTTCATCCTCTGCAGGGCCGGGACTGTGATCTTCTCCTGAGCTTGAGCCATCGACTATGCCTCCTTCTGCTTCAGTTTGAGCAAGTCGCTCCTCGAGGGGACCCCCCCGAGCCCCTTGGCCGTCTTAACGGCATTGTTCACCGCTTCGGCCAGGACCTCTTCCGCGAGGATCCCCAGGACATTCAAGTCAACCTCACCCTTATATCGCCCGAGCGAGGCGGTGAAGATCACATCTCCGTCGAAGGTGGTGTGGATCGGGGAGATCGTCTTGACCAGGGCCCGTTGGGCCATTAAAGCTAGGACATTCAACTCCGGCTTGATCAGCGCGGCCTCGAAGGCCACGACTCCCAGGGTGGTATTCTGGCCCTCACGGAAGCCGAAGTCGAAGCCTCGGGGGGCCTGGCCCTTCTTCATCTCCTCGACCGTGCCGACCAGCCTCGTCCCGGTCTCATCCCGCAGCCCGGCGAGGATCTCCCGAGTATGATAGTCCAAGACATCCCCGAAGGCGTTGACCACGGCCAAGGCCCCGACAAGGCCATAGGGCCCCTCGATGCTGGCCGTCCCCACTCCACCCTTCATCGCCCGCTTCAGGCCGTAGAGCTTCCCGACCGTCGCACCGGTCCCCACGCCCACGCTCCCCTGCTCGACCGGACCGCTTGTGGCATTGAGGCAGGCCTGGTAGCCCATCTCGACATCGGGCCTCCGGCGGCAGTCCCCTAAAGGGAGGTCGAAGATGACCGCGCTTGGGACCCTGGGGACTCGGGTGATCCCGACATGGAAGCCGATCCCTTGCTCTTCGAGGTAACGCATCACCCCGCCGGTGGCATCGAGCCCGAACCCGCTCCCACCGGCGAGCAGGATCGCGTGGATCTCATCCCGGAGGTGGAGGCTCCGGAAGATGTCCATCCCTCTGGTCCCCGCGGCCATCCCTGGAGCTAAACCGCCCCCGATCGCCCCCTCCCGGAAGAGGATGACGGTGCAGCCGGTGATCCCCTCGAAGTCGCTCGCATGGCCGACCTCGACCCCTGGAACATCGGTTATCACGCCATAGCCGGACATCGCTGCTCCTTTCCTCTCATTCCCCTCCGCTCAGGAACCCAAGCGCGCTCAGGGCATAGATCTTAGTCGTCTCCACTAGTTGCGAGATCGAGACCCATTCGTCCTTCTGGTGGGGGACCATCCGCTCACCCGCCCCGATGGTGACGATCGGGACCCCCTTCCAGGCCCAGAGGAAGGTCCCATCCGTCGCACCGGGGACGCCGTTGTAGACCGGCTCGCGGCCAGTCACCGCCCGGACCGCCGTCTCCACGGCCCGGACGAGCGGCTCATCCTTCGGGGTCTCGGTCCAGGGCCGCTCCTCGATGAACTCCAGCTTTGCCCGGTAGCCGATCCCCTCCGGAAGTTTCTCATGCTCCGCGAGGGTCGCCCGGACCTGCCCCTCGAAGCCACTCTCGATCTCCGCTTTTGTCTCCTCTTCCACCTCGGCCACGATCCGGCTCAGAGCGGCCTTCAGCTCCTCATGGTCCTGACCCGGGACGGTCCGGATGTCCAGCCAGGCCTGGCAGTCCTTGGCCATCACATTCAGTTGGGGCTCGCCCGCGACCGGGGCTCGCAGGACGGTCGGGGTGATGCTGGGAAAGCCCAGGTATTCGTGGAACCCGAGCCGCGCGATCTCGCGTCGCTCCAGCTCCTGGAAGCGGAGGAGGAGCTTCGCTAGCGGGGGGATGGGATTGAAGCCCGTCAAGGGCATGCAGCCGTGGCTCATCTTCCCAATGCTGGTGAGGACGGCTCGGAGGGCCCCCTTCTGGGTGAGGCAGACCTGGTTATCCTCCGGCTCGCAGATGATCGCCCCATCCAAATCGTCCGCGAAGCCACGCCTGATCAGATGCTTGATCCCGGTCATCATCCCCTCCTCATCGACCGGGACGGCCAGGCGGATCTCCCCGGGGAAGCCGACCCCCGCCCGCTTGATGGCCGCGACGGCCAGGATCGCCGCGGCCAAATTCCCTTTAGTATCACAGGCCCCGCGGCCGTAGATCCGCCCAGCCTCGACCTTCGCCGCGAACGGGGGGAACCGCCACTCTTTCGGGTCGCCCTCCGTGACCACATCGGAGTGAGCCTCGAAGAGGATCTTCCTCCCAGGACGGGCACCGCGGATTATCCCGAGCACATTCGGCCGGCCCGGATGGACCTCGTCTAGGACCACCTCGAATCCGAACTCCCTCATCCTCGCGGCCACGAAGTGGGCTACTTCTCGCTCGTCTCCGGAGCCGTCGGCCCGGACGACGCTGGGGAGCCGGACCAAAGCCCGAGTCAGCTCGACGAGCTCCTCCTCATGGATCTGGGAGAGCACTGCTGCCTCCCGCGCGGCTTCGCTCATCTCGACTCCTTTCCGCCTTCAGCTCTTGATGAACTTGATCCTCGGGTCTAAGATGTCCCGCAGGCCGTCCCCGAGGAGGTTGAACCCCAAGACCGCGATCATGATCGCCAAGCCGGGGAAGACCGCCGGCCAGGGAGAGAGGTTCATGAAGGTCTGGGCCTCCTTCAGCATCCTCCCCCAGCTCGGGTCCGGAGGTTGGGTCCCTAATCCCAAGTAGCTCAGCCCCGCCTCGGCCAGGATGGCCAGGGCAAACCCGACGGTCCCCTGGATGATGAGGATCGGGAAGGTGTTGGGCAAGATATGCCGCCAGGCGATCGCCAGTCCGCTCCTCCCCACCGCCTTGGCCGCGAGGGCGAACTCCCGCTCCTTGAGGGAGAGGAAGTTCCCCCGGCTCAAGCGGGCGAAGAGAGGGGTGTAGGAGAGCCCGATCGCGATCATGCTGTTCTTGATCCCCGGCCCCAAAACGGAGGTGATCAAGATGGCGAGCAAGACCGCGGGGAAGCCGTAGATCGCGTCCATGAACCGCATGATCATCTCATCGAGCCAGGCCCCATACCAGCCGGAAAGGACCCCGAGGAAGACCCCTAGGCCCATCCCGATCCCGACCGCGATCAGCCCGACGGCGAGCGAATTGACGGCCCCCTTCATCACTCGGCTGAAGATGTCCCTCCCGTATTGGTCGGTCCCGAACCAGTGGGCCGGCCCAGGCCCCTGGAGCCTTGAGGAAATCTCCATCTTGTTCGGATCGTAAGGGGTATAAAAGAGGCTGATGGCGGCCATCAAAAGGACGAGCCCGCCGAGTCCGAGCCCGATCATGAAGTTCCGGCTGGCGAGGTAACGAGATCTCCTAGTCATATCTGATCCGCGGATCGAGGAGGCCATAGAGGAGATCGACGAGGAAGTTGATGAGGATGATCACGGCGGCGATGAAGAGGACGATCCCCTGGACCACGGGTAGGTCGCGTTGGGAGATCGCTAAGATCACGAGCCTTCCCATCCCCGGGAGGTAGAAGACGCTCTCGATGATGATCGTCCCGGCCAAAAGGCCGCCGAGCTGGAGCGCCAGGACGGTCACCACGGAGATGAGGGAGTTCCGGAGCGCATGCTTGTAGATCACGACCCGCTCCGCCAGCCCCTTCCCCCGGGCCGTCCGGACATACTCCTCCCCTAAGACCTCCAGGAGCGAAGAGCGCGTCATCCGGGTGATGACCGCCGCGCGGACGACCCCTAAGGCCAGGGCCGGGAGCAAGAGGGACCTGAGGGCCAAAAGCGGGCCCTCCCCCCAGTCGGTGAACCCCCCGGCGGGGAACCAATGGGCATAGACGGCCAAGAGGAGGATGAGCAAGATCCCGAGCCAGAACTCGGGGATCGAGATCCCCAACTGGGAGAAGATCATGATCCCGTAGTCTCCCAAGCGGTTGTGATGAGTGGCGGCATAGATCCCCAAGGGGATGGCGATGATGATCGTGAAGAAGAGGGCTAAGGCCGCCAATGGGCCGGTGACCTTCAAGCGGCTGGCGATGAGGCTCGCGACCGGCAGATCGTAATGGAAGGACCAGCCCAGATCACCGGTGAAGATCCCCCTCAGCCAGTCGAGGTATTGGACCAATAAGGGGCGGTCCAGCCCGAGCTTCTCCCTCACCTGGGCCAGTATCTCCGGATTGGCCTCGGTCCCGAGGATGATCTGGGCCGGGTCGCCGGGGATGACGCGCATGACCAGGAAGATAATGATCGAGATGAGGAGGAGGGTTACGACCAGGACACCCAAGCGCCTCAGCACATAAGCTTGCATCTCATCCAGTCAGTGGCGGGGCGACCGGCTGCGGTCCGCCCGCCTGCCCACCGGGCCGGTCACCCCACCGCCTCTTCCATCAAGATCAAGCTATATCGGTCCTGCCAGGGAGCATCTACCGGCTCTTATACACCTCGGTCACATCGTCGAGATAGATGGGGAAGATCCGCCAATTCTCCACTTCCTTCTTCATCGCCATGATCAGGTGGGGGTCCTGGATGAAGTAGTTGACGACATCCTTGGCCAGGATCCACTGGACGATGGTGTAGATCACCTTCCGCTGGGCCTCATCCACCGTGGTCTCGCCCTTGACCATGAGCTCGTCCAGGTCGGGATTGCTGTAGCCTCGGCGGTAGTAGTAATCCGGCCTGGCCGGGCCATAGCCGGAGAGCATCGCCGCGGGATCGAGTCGCCCGACATGCCCGATCACCGTGAGGTCGTAGTCGGCGTTGGTGTAGACCTCGGAGAGCCACCTCCCCCACTCGATGATCTCCAGCTCGAGCTCGATTCCGACCTCCTTGAGCTGATCAGCGATGATCTCTCCAGTCCGGATATGGGGCTCATAAGGCTGGGGGAGCTTCATCTTCGCCTTGAAGCCGTTGGGGTAGCCGGCCTCGGCCAGGAGTTCCTTGGCCTTCGCCGGGTCGTAGCCGCAGACCCAGAGCATGTCGGCATAATAGGGGCTCACGGGGGTCAGATGCGAGCCGATCGGGGTCCCATAGCCGAACATCGCCCCCTCGATGATCTTCTCCCGATCCAGGGCATGGCAGATGGCTCGCCGGACTCGCACATCGCTGAACGGCTCACGGGCGTTGTTGATGGCCATGATCTGGACCAGGTTCTGCGGCCCGGAGACGATCTTCAGATTCGGATCGGCCTCGACCGTCGGGACATTCTCCCCGGAGAGGATGATCACATCGACATCGCCGGCCTGGAGGGCCGCGAGCGCCGAGGATGGGTCGGGGATGAACTTGAAGGTGACCTTATCGAGGTAGGGGAGCTCTTTCTTGTAGTAGTCCGCGAACTTGGCCAGCGTGATGTGGTCGCCTCTGACCCACTCCACGAACTTGAACGGCCCGGTCCCGACCGGCTGGCTGGCGAGAGTGGCCACCGCTTCCTTGGGGACGATGATCGAGTCCCCCTCGGTCAGGTAATATAAGAACCCGGGGGTGGTGGCCTTCATCCTGAATCGGACGGTATAGTCGTCTAGAACATCGATCGCGGCGATATTGGCATAGTATTCGGGGTGGGGATGGCCGGTCGCCGGGTCCATATCCCTCTCAAAAGTGAACTTGATGTCAGAAGCTACCAACTCCCGCCCATTATGGAATTTCACGCCCCTCCGGAGATGGAAGGTGTATTCCAGCCCGTCGGGGGAGACCTCCCAGCTCTCCGCGACCCCTGGGAGGATGTTCCCTCGGTTGTCGATCTTCACCAAGCCCTCATAGAGGTTATGCTGGAGGATCCGGTCGATCGCCGCGGCCGCGTTGGTCGTGGGGTCCAGCCCCGGTGGCTCAGCCATCTCCGCGACCACCAATGCCCCGCCGTAGACGGGCTGGGGGGCCGAGGAAGAGCCACTCAGGACGCTCGAGGCCAATAGCACCAGTCCCAGCAGCAGAACGGGCAGAAGACTCCACCTTCTTCCCATTTATAACTCCTCCTTTCCTTGAACATTGAACATTTGAAACTCACTGAAGATCTCGACTCTTGCCCTTGACCACCTCCCTTCGCTCTCGGATGATAGGTGCTAGAACCTAACTGCCCTCCTGGAGGATCCGCTTCGTCGAGATGAAGTGCTCCTCCATCGCACGGGCCGCCTTCTCCTTATCCCGCGCGGCCAGGGCCTCGAGGATCGACCGGTGCTCCTCGATCGCCCGGCGGAGATTGGCCTTGTCCTTCAGGAAATACTCGGTGATCGTCTGCTGCCAGACCCTCTGGCGGGTGACCCCCAGGAGGAGGCGGAGGACCTTGACGATCAGGGGGCTCCCCGTCGCCTCGGCGATCCCCAGGTGGAACCGCTCGTTGAGCTGGAAGAAGTCCCGGTAGTCCTCCCCATCGAGGAGGGCCCGCATCTCCTCCCAGACACCCTTAAGCGCGGCAAGATCCTTTTCAGTGGCGTTCTCGATCGCCAGCTCGATGACCCCCCGCTCGATCACCCTCCTCGCCTCGAGTGCGTCCTCCACGCTCTCGCTCGCCTCCAAGAGGGCTAAAGCGCCGAGTCCCTCGGCCGAGCTCCGGACATAGGTCCCGCTCCCGGGGATCCGCTCGACGATCCCCGCGAGATGCAACGCACTGAGGGCCTCGCGGACCGAGGTCTTGCTCACCCCGGTCTCTTCCTCGATCACCCGCTCCGGTGGGAGCCGGTCCCCGACCTTGTAAATGCCTTTGCGGATCGCCTCGAGGATCTGCTCCGCCACCTGGACGCTCTTCTTCCGCTCCTCTACCTCGCGAAATACCATATCAACTGACATTATTATAATCGCTGGAGGAAGGGGCGTCAAGCCGCGCCAGGCTGGGAAGGCGACCCTGCGGGCCGGGGTTTTACAAGAGTGGGAACTCGAACTCGAGGTAGAATCTCCCGCGGCGCTCCTCAGCCGGGGCGCCGAGGAGGGGATAGGCGTAGCCGAGGGTGAAGCTGGTGGGGAAGAGGCCTCCTAAGGTCCGGCCACTGAGGACCTCTTCGGTCCCCACCTCCAGCTTCAGCCCGGAGAGATCGAGATTCGCCAGTCCTTCCCAGGTCCCCCCGAAGGTGAGGAAGAGCCTCGCCTGCAGCTCATCGATCACCGCCAGGCCCGCCAGGTCGTAATCCATCTCCCGCTTGACGGGGGAGCTCAGCGCGAGCTGGCCGGCCAGCTTCACATTCCCGGGGAAGCTCGCCTTGACCCACTCCTCTCCTTCCTTCCGGTAGAAGCTCTTGAGCTCCTCCAGGTCGAACCGGAAGGGCTGGGCGAGGTTAGAGCCCAGCCCGAGCGTGGCTTCCTCATCGAGGTAGAGGTGGGGTGTCAGGCGGAACCTCCGCCAGCTTGTGAGGCTCAATCGCCCGAAGGAGAAGGGGTAGCCGAGGGCCTCCAATGAGAGGCTGGAGAGCTCGCGGATGGACTCGCTCTTGGTCCAGCCGAGCCCGAGGTAATTTATCCCCGCACCGGTCTCCTGGTCGATCGTCCGCCCGGTGGCGAGCCGCCAAAGGTCCGTCGGCTCCCAATACTTGGCCGGTGAGCCGACTTGGGGGTTGGAGAAGCCGGTGAGCTCGAGTTCGATCTCACCGGTGATCGTCCCGAAGTCATCGAGCGGGCGGAGGTCGAGATACCCTCGGACGAGCGCGCCCCGCCCGAGGTAGACGGCGAAGGCCCCGACCCCCTGGCCGAGGAGCCAGCGGTGCCAGAGTGTTCCCCCTTCGACCGTCTGGCTCGCGGGATCGAACCGCAGGAGGTAGGCATCGAGCGGGAGGTCGTTCTTCCCGGTGGTGATCACCCTGAACCTCATCGGATAGAAGTTATCGAGCCGATTGACATCGGGGGTCAGCTCTTGAGGGTCGACTTGGACCTCCTTTACCGGGCTTGAGCTCTCGAACTCGAGGACCCCTTTAGGCTCGGTGGCCTCCCAGGTCTGCTGGAGCTTCTCCCCTCCCTCGGTCAGGGCCAGGACCTCGACCGGGAGGGCCGCGCCCCCGCGGCGGACCAGCTCGATCCTCGTGAGATAGGTCCCATCCCGCTCGCGCCGTTCGACCCGCTCGATCCCGTAATCGATGAACTCCGCGCTATAGAGCCAGTCATGGAAGAAGCCCTCCAAGTCCAGGCCGGAGACCTCCTCCGCCAGGCGCAAAAGGTCGGGGACGGCGAGGACCTGTCGATCGAACTCCTGGTAGGCCCGTCGGATGAGTTCCTCCATCTTCTCCTGCCCCAGCTCGCCCGCCAGGGCCCGCAGGACGAGGTAGCCCTTGTCATAGAGCCGGACAGTCGAGTAATTCCCGAACTTGACTTCTTTCACCGGCTTGATGATCGCCTCGTCGAACCGATCCTTGAAGACCTCGAGATAAGGGAGCTCGACATTATGCTGCCGGAGGTTGTAGAACCCAAGATAATAGTCGATCAAGCTCTGGAGGAGCCCCTTCTGCTTGAAGATGAAGAGATTGGGCCCGAAGGCCCCATACTTCTCCTCGTAGTAGGTGATCGCGAGGTATTGGGCCAAGCCCTCACTGAGGAAGTTTTCGGCATTGAAGTCCACTCCTACCCCGATCCCGAACCACATGTGGGCCAGCTCGTGGGCCAGGACATACTCGGTGAACCGGTCGAGCAGCCCCCTGACGCCCAGGTCCTTCTCCCTAAACCAGGAATCACCCAGGATGATCAGCCCGTCGGCCCCCATCCCGAAGAACCCCCTCGCGGAGGATTCGACGATCACCAGCCGCCTCCGGCCATAAGGGCCATACCGCTCTCCGTAGTAGCTGAGGATCTCCGCGGCGTAGGTGGCAAATAGCCTGGCCGGGGCCTCGTGATCCGGGAGGTAGTAGACCTCGATCATGGTCCCCCGATGTTCGAGGGCATAGCTCTTGAACGCCGGTCCAGTGCTGAATGGGATCGAGCGGACTGGGCGACTATTGCTCAAGCGGAAGGTCCGCTGGTCCCCTTCCTCCTTGAGCAGTTCCTGCTCTTCCGCCCCGGAGGCGAGGACATAATCCTTCGGGAGGGTCAATTCCGCCTCATACCAGGCCGAGGGGAGCGCGAACTTGAAATAACCCCCCGCTGGGGGCTGGGGGAAGCCCTCGCTTAAGCTCTTCGCGGGGATAGCGATCGGGTTCCACCCGAACCGCCAGGTGAAGATCTCACGGTGGTGGCACTGGTCCCCGACGGTCATCGCGGGGAACTTCGTGAGGAAGGCGAGTTTGACGCTCGCGGTCTGGCCCGGCAAAAGCGGCTCACTGAGCCGGACCCGGAGGATCGTCTCCTTTAGGGAGTAAGTTTGTAGTTCCGGCGGGGACTCCAGGAGCTCATACTCCAGCCGCTCCCCCGTCGGGGCGGTCACCTCTTCGATCTTCAGGTGGGCGGGGTCGAAGCCGTCCCAATATTGCTCATCGATATAGGAGCTATCGAGGTAGGGATTCCTCTCCCGGGCGAAGTTCGGGAGGAGGAGGAAGTAGAGCGAGTCGAGCTGGGCCTGGGAGTCGTTATAATATTCGACTAACTCCTTCCCGGCGATGGTCCGGCCCTGGGGGTC
>JBBIJD010000047.1:10347-13355 GCA_037446135.1 Candidatus Fraserbacteria bacterium | reverse complement strand
TCCTCGTGGTTTTCCTCTGGCCGACCGGGGACCCCTTCGCCGGGGTCGAGACGGTCGCGATCCAAGGGCCGGACTGGGGGAAGTCCCCCCAGGACGAGCTGATCCACGGCCCATTCATCGAGGGGTTGGAGATCACTTTGGACGAGAAGCACATCAGGATCGTCGGGGACCTGAGCGAGGCCGACGCGGTCCTAGCGATCAAGGAGATCAAGGCTGGAAAGATCGAGGTCTCGTTCGAGACCGGCCGGATCTGGGGCCGGGCGAGCGCGACCTGCGTCCTGACCAATTTAAAGAACGGCGAGGAATACATCATGGATTTCTACCTCATGCTGGAAGAGGGAAAGCTCGAGGCGCGGCTCGTGGCCCGGAGGTTCTGGGAGTTCTGGAAGTAGCCGCCACAAGCTGGTAGAATGAGGGCCAATCTCAGGGAGTAAGAGGAGGGGATCATGGGCGTCCCTAAAGATCGGAAGTCGAGGGCGAAGGTGCGGATGCGGCGGATGCACTACCGGGCCGAGCCGGTGACCGTCGTGGATTGCCCCCACTGCCACGAGCCGAAGCTCCCCCACCGCGTCTGCCCCGAGTGCGGCTACTACAAGGGTATGGAGATCGTCAAGCCTAAGGAGGAAAAGAAGAAGGAATGACAGACCGCCAAGGGGGACTCCAAGATCAGATGGTGAAAAGGGGGGCCAACCGGAAAGAAGGATCATGATTTATAGGAGGAGTGCTGTTGTAGTCGCTCTATGCCTGCTAGGCATTGCGCTCGTGGCGGGCCTGCTCTGGGCCTGCGCTGGCTTGGCCTACGCTGGCCATGGCTGGCCGAGAACCCCGACGGATGAGGAGATAAGGCTTGCGGCGGAGAACCATGTCTCCGAGTGCAACTACCCGGCAACGCGCATAGTTGAGTATCAGACCTTCAAGCTACACCTGCTCCCCTCCGGACCTGATGAGGTCCTCATCTGTGTGAGGAAAGATGAGGGTCCGGTTGGAATTTACACGGTCTTTTATTGGCTAGACTATGGATGCTATTACAATTGTCACGAAACCTGCGAATGGCAGTTCGGGTTTGGGGGGTTCAGTCCAGCCTTTCCTCACCATTGGGACTCCTTAGGAAGTTGCGCCGCTGACATCGACAAGCTCTTTCAGCTCGCCCCAGAGTATGCACGGGGCTGGCTCGGGGAGCTGCCGCCCGGAGAGAACCACCCGCCGACCGTCTCCTTGACCTACTGGAAGGAAAATCCGACCCCTGAGGAAGTCATCTACCACTTCGAGACCGAGGCCAGCGATCCCGACGGGGACTCGCTGAGCTATGAGTGGTATGTGAACGGGATAAGACAGAATGTCACGGGCGCCAATGTGGACTGGCGCAATCCTGGGACCGGCACACACACCATAAGAGTCGTGGTCTCCGACGGCAAGGGAGGCACGGCCGAGGACAGCGTAGAGATCTCCGTCGGAGTCGGGGTCGAATTCGTCCGGCTGGAGACCGGGAAGGCGGCTTATGCCCCCGGGGATACTGTCAAGGTGATCTACGAGCTGACCAATCCAGGGACGGCAGAGGCGGACTATCATGTCGAGTATGTGATCTTGAATCCAGCAGGAGACCAGGTCTATACGTTTAGAGGGACAGATCACACCATCGCTCCGGGAGAGAATCAAGCATGGCAATCGACCAAGTGGACCATCCCCGCCGATGCGGCGCAGGGCTCGTATGAGGTCCAAGCGAGGTGTATCTCCACCGGCGGCGTCGACGAGGAAAGCACTTTCTTCGAGGTCGTCTCCGAAGAGATCGAGGTCTCTTACACACTGGGATACGATATGCCGATGAGCGAGTCCGAGCCCGTTCCGCTGCGGGTCAGGTTCAAAGTCAAAGATGAGTCGGCCTTAAGAGGGATCTTGGGCATCAGCATCAGCGAACAGCAGCCGGAGATCTTCTTCAGATACCCCGCAAGGCCGCCGTCGGACCCTTTGAACCGCGTTGAATACAACTATCCCGGCACGAAGGACGCCCAGTATGACTTCTACATTGTCAAGCTCATCGAGCAGAAACAGGCCGTGTCATTTGTCGCCCTGCTAGAGGTCGTCAACGAGGTCGGCGAACTGGAGGAACGGGAAGTTCCGTTCACAGTCTACATCGAAGCGGCCTTCACGGTGTATGCCAGCAGTCAAGGAATAGGGCCGGATGGGCGTGCAACGTCTCCCTTGCTGAACGGCAATCCGCTCCCTCTCAATCAATGGGTCAAGGGAAAGTTCGGAGATAAGTTGAGACTGTTCCAGGGATGTAGAGTCGTGATGAGAGAATTATCGGGAGCTTCCTATGCCATTGGGTATGAAGGGGGCTCCCCAGATCTATACTGGGAGCTGACTCCAGGCCCGTGGAATTTCCAACAGCTGCGAGACTATCAGATGGAGGACGCCTCTGCCACGCGCCTGGCGCTGGAGAAGATCGGCAAGGACAAATCGATCGACAAGACCCTGGAGATGCTCTTCAAGAAAGTCGGCAAGAAGGCTGCCGGTCCCCTGGGGATCATCCTGGATGTGTTCGAAGGCTCGCCGATCGGCAACCCGAGCGCCCGGTCCGTCTTCAGATTGCGGTCGACGGTGGGCGTGACTATCGCGGCCAGCGGGGATATCACCGTGCGGAACTTCGAGGGAAGCCCAGAGATCATCCAGCCGGACGGCTCGGTGTTGCAGTTGCCCGTCGGCTATGAGTCAGCCATGGGTCAAGATGGCGCTTTTGCCACGCCGGTTCCTTATGATCCAGATAATCCCTCGGTGCGCATCTGGGAAGGGGAGATCGGACCGCCGCCTCCGCCGACCGGGATGAAGACCATCGCCGCGGCGCTGGATGCTAACGGGAATGGGAGACTAGAGGATGGGGAGATCCTCACTGCCATCCAGTATTGGATCAGCGGCGAGACCGTCCCGGGGACCGGGGGAAAGAAGATCAGCGATGCGGAGATGCTCAGATTGATCGAGCTGTGGATCTCCGGGGGCTCAGTGAGCGGCGC
>JBBIJD010000047.1:0-10247 GCA_037446135.1 Candidatus Fraserbacteria bacterium | reverse complement strand
GTGACCGCCCGGGGCTACGATGGCCGGGTGCAAAGGAGCGAGGTCAAGAAGCTGGTGGTGCTAAACTAAAGTCAGCCCCGGTCGGGCAGACCAGGGAATAGGGAAGCCGGGACTCTCTAATCCCGGCCACGACGAGTAGAGCCGGGCGCGAACTTGTAGTATAGCCGGCGGGGGATGAACTTCAGGAAGTGGAAGATCATCTTATTCCCCCAGCCGGGGATGCAAATCACCCGGTCCTTGGCTAGGCAAGCGAGCGAGGCCTCGACCACCTCTTCGGGGGTCATCCAGCGGATTAAGCCCTTACTCCTCAGCCCGGCGGTATCGATCCCCAGCCGGGAGTGGAATTCCGTCTTGGTGAAGCCGGGGCAGAGGGCCTGGACCTTCACCCCAGTCCGGGCCAACTCCATGCTCAGCCCCTCGGAGAAGGCGCTCAGGAAGGCCTTAGTCCCGCTATACACGGTAGTCCCCGGGAGCGGGGCGAAGGCCGCTAATGAGGAGAGATTGATGATGGCTCCCCTGCCCCTCCTGATCATGTTAGGTATAGCCGCATATGTCAGCGCCAGCGGCGCCAGGATGTGGACCTGCACCATCGCCTCCTGGCCCGCGAATTCTTCTTCATGGAAGGGCTTTCGCGAGCCGAACCCGGCATTGTTGACGAGGAGCTCTAGCTCCGGGGCTAGCCTGATCCGCTCGGCCAGAGCTGCCAACGCCCCGGGGTCTGCCAAGTCCGCGACGATGGGCTCGACGGCCACGCCGTGGGCTCGGGTGAGCTCCTCAGCTAGGGCCTTGAGCCGCTCCCCTCTCCGGCCGGTGATGATCAGGTCATAGCCTTCAGCGGCCAGCCTCCTGGCGAAGGCCGTGCCGATCCCGCTGCTCGCACCCGTGATCAAGGCCAGCCTTCTGTCGCTGTTATTCATCGTGGCCGCCTGCTTGAGTGCGATCCTAGCATACCTTCGCGGGAGGGACAAAATGCCCTTGACGGGCTAAAGTGGCGGTGCTACCATCCTTTCATCTTCGACCGGGAAAGGGCGACCTTCCCGGAGAGGAGGTGAACGGGATGCTCAAGGAGAAGAAGACCCCGAAGAAGCCAGAGACGCCGAAGAAGCCGTCCGGCGGCTGCTGCGGCTAGCTAGGCTGAGCCGCTTCGGGAGAGATTTGAAGGCGTCCGGGGAGGCGCTCTGCGCCTCCCCGGCTAGTTTTCTCCCCTTGCTAAGAGGTAGATCTGGGCGCTCCGCTCGACCAGGCGGCAGACGAAGAGGGCCTCCTCCAAGCTCTCGCCCAAGCTGACGATTCCGTGTCTGGCGAGAATCAAGGCTCTCGAGCCGGTCCTCTGGAGGATCACCGCCGCTTGGTCGGCGAGCGCCCGAGCCCCGGCCGGGGCATAGGGCGCGACCGGGACCGGCCCGCCGAGGCCGTGCTCCATCTCCTCGGTGATCGGGGGCAGCTCCGGGGCGGTCAGGCTCAGCGCGAGGGCATGGACCCCATGGGCATGGACGATCGCCCGGGCATCCTCGCGGGCACGGTAGATCGCCAGATGCATTCTGAACTCGGATGAAGGCTCCCTTCTCCCCAGGAGCTTCTTCCCGGTCAGGTCGAGCGTGACGATGTCCTCCGGCTCCATCAGAAAATAGTCCAGCCCTGTCGGGGTGATCAAGATCCTCTCATTTTGGCGACAGCTCACATTCCCGTAACTCCCGAGGACTAGCCCGAGCTCGGCCATCCTGCGGGCTGTCCTGATTATCTCTTCAGAAGAGCACATCGTGGCGCGCCACGGCGATCGCCTCGCCAAACGGCGGCCTCAGCACCCCCCTCTCAGTGATGATCGCTGAAATCAACTGATGGGGCGTCACATCGAAGGCCGGGTTCCTTGCCTTGGCCCCGGAAGGGGCGAGCCTCAAGCCACCGAGTTGGGTGACCTCCTCCGGCGGGCGCTCCTCGAGCGGGATCTCCTCCCCAGTCGGGGCTTCGGGGTCGAAGGTCGAGCTCGGAGCGGCCACATAGAACGGGATCCGATGGTAGTGGGCCAAGACCGCCAGGGAATAGGTCCCGATCTTGTTGGCCGTATCGCCGTTCTTGGCTATGCGGTCCGCCCCGACGACCACAGCTTCCACCTCGCCGCGGGCCATGAAGTGGCCGGCCGCGCTATCGGTGATCAGCTCATAGGGGATCCCCTCCTGCTCTAGCTCCCAGGCGGTGAGCCTGGCCCCTTGAAGGAGAGGCCGCGTCTCGCAGACCAGGACCTTCTTCAACTTTCCCAGCTCCCAGGCCGAGCGGACCACTCCGAGGGCCGTCCCATAGCCGCCGGTCGCGAGCGCCCCAGTGTTGCAATAGGTCAGGACAATGGCCCCCTCTGGGAGGAGCTCGGCCCCAAAGTGGCCGATGGCCCTGTCGGCCTCGAGGGTCTCGCGATGGATCTGCTCGGCCTCAGCCAGGAGGGCCTCTTTAAGCTTGGTCAGGCCCTGATTGCGATCCCGCTCGAAGGCCCGCTCCATCCTCCCTAAAGCCCAGAAGAGGTTCACGGCCGTCGGCCTCGTCCTCTTGAGCTCCTCGACCACCTCTCGGAAGCGGCGGTCGAGTGAGGTCTCATCTTCAAGATCCCGGAGCCCTAGGACCACCCCGTATGCCGCGGCCAGCCCGATCGCCGGTGCGCCCCTGATCTTCATCTCGCGGATCGCCCGGGCCAGCTCACGAAAGCCCCGGATCTTCAGGACCACGACCTCCCCAGGGAGCTTCGTCTGGTCGAGCAATTCGATCACACCATCACGATAACTGATCGGCTGAATCATCATCTCTCGCTCCAGCCAGCCAAAAGGAGGCCGGCGGCACCGCACTCGGGCCAAGGCCATTCTATGGGTTGTTCGCCTAGATTGTAAAGCGGGGCTTAGCACCTCTCCGCCAGGTGCTTGAACTGCTCCATCCTCGAGAGGCCAAGGAGATGGAGGTTCCCCACATTGACCTTCTTTAGGCCCGCGGCCTTCGCGGCAAGATAGCAGCGGATCGCCTGCTCCAGGGGGGTGATCCCAAGGTCGGCCATGGCGAAGTCCCCATGGAAGATGAGCAGAGAGTAGGGTATCCCCGGATCGAGCGAGGCGATGAACTCCGCGATCTTGCCGACTTCATTCTCATCGACATAGCCGGGGACAAGCAGCGTCGTGGCCGTGAGCAGATGATGCTTTGCTCGGGGGAGATACTCCCGTGCGATCATGGCGAAATTTTCGTAAGCCCGGCGATTGGAGACACCGCTCAGGGCTAGGCTCAGCCGCTCATCCCAAGCCTTGAGGTCGAACTTGATGGTCCCCCCGGATTCTAAAGACAGCTCGGCTGCCCTCCGGACCAAGCCGGGATTCCCGCAGCCGTTCCACTCCCAGCAGATCCGGAGCTCCCTCCTCCGATGCTGGGCCTCCCGAAAAGCGGCCTCGCTCGCCCTCAGGGCGAAGGGGAATTGAGGCTCGGGCGAGCCGCCGAAATGGCAGACGCAGCGGACTCCAGGATGAAGGGTCTGACTAACGAATTCATCCGAGCTGATCTTGGTCCCCTCGGCCAGGTATTTGTGATGGGCATTCTGGCAGAAGAGGCAGTCGAAGTTGCAGCCGAAGTAGAAGACAGCGAGGTTATAAGAGGAACTCGTAGCTCCTTGGCAGGGCTCGCAGAACCAGGCGGCACAGCAATTGGTCGGGAGCGGGTCGTAGTAGGTATGAGCGAGGGCTTCGTCCGGGCCCATAACTTGCGCGAGCTTCCCCCCGCGGTTCCCCCGCAGGCCGCAATAGCCCCGTCCGCCCTCGGGGATAAGGCAGCCGTTGCTGCAGAGGTTGCAAGGGATGCCGGCCTCGGCTTTAGGGGCCTCGAGCGGGAGGCCCAGTGCCTCTCGGACTCGCCAATGCGGGGCGAGCAGCCTTTTCAGGGGAGCGGACTTGACGCACTCGTAGCAGAGGCCGAGCTCTCGGGAGATGAGCCCCTCCCGGCCGCAGGCATCGCACCTCATGCCTCCAGACTACAGCGGAAGGGCTAGTCAGGCAAGCTTTTTTGTGTATAATTAGATCGGCGAGCCCGATGAGAGTGAGATCAGCCCGATCGGCTTTGTTGGCCTTGGCCCTCTTGTTGATCCCCCTCATCCTCCAGGCCCAGGGGGAGCGGGTCGAGCTCCTCGTGGCTGAAGGGGTGATCGACCCGATTATGAGCCGTTTTATCGCCCGAGGGATCGCTGAGGCCGAGCGGGCTGGGGCCCAATGCCTGATCATCCAGCTCGACACCCCCGGGGGGCTCGACTCAGCGATGCGGGAGATCGTCCAGAAGATCATGGGCGCACGCATCCCCGTCGTGGTCTATGTCGCCCCTGAGGGGGCTAGGGCCGCCTCTGCTGGGGTCTTCATCACCCTGGCCGCCCATGTGGCAGCGATGGCCCCGGCTACCGACATCGGTGCGGCCCATCCTGTCTCGCTCGAGGGGGAGCTGCCCGAGACGATGGAGACCAAGGTGGTGAACGAGGCTGCATCCTATATCCGGACGATCGCGGAGCGGCGGGGCCGGAATGTCCAGTGGGCCGAGGATGCCGTGAGGAAGAGCCTCTCTCTGACAGCCCAGGAGGCCCTCGAGCAGAATGTGATCGACCTCATCGCCGCTGATCTCGACGAGCTTCTTCAGAAGCTCGATGGCCGGGAGGTCGAGACCGCCTGGGGGAGGGCCGTCTTGAAGACCGCTGGCACCGAGGTCGGGAGGATGGAGATGAGCCTCCCTGAGAGGTTCATCCACAAGATCATCGACCCGAACATCGCTTACATCCTCTTCACCCTCGGTGTCTGGGGGATCATCGCCGAATTCTACAATCCCGGAGCGATCCTCCCCGGCCTGGTGGGGGCGATCCTCTTGATCTTGGCCTTCATCGCCTTCGGGAGCCTCCCGGTGAACTGGGGCGGCCTGGCTCTGATCATCCTGGCCGTGATCCTCTTCATCCTCGACATCAAGGTGAGCGGGTTCATCCTGAGCGTGATCGGTGGGATCGCCTTCGTCCTCGGCTCGCTCTTGCTCTTCCGACCCTTCGGTGTCCCCGCACCGGCGATGCCCCAGCTCGCTGTCAACCCCTGGCTCGTGGCCGGGACGACCCTGGCCTTCGGGGCCTTCTTCATCTTCGTGATCGCCAAGGTCGTCCAGGTCCACCGCGCCCGGGTGATGAGCGGCCTCCCTCGGGTGATCGGGGCTCAGGGGCTGGCCGTGACCGACCTTGCGCCACGGGGGATCATCTGGGCCGATGGAGAGGAGTGGACCGCTGAGGCGCTCGATCCACCGATCGCGAAGGGCGAGGAGGTCAAGATAGTCCAGGTGGACGGGCTTTTGGTGAAGGTAGAAAGGGTGAAAAGGAGGTAGAGATGGGTCTAGGGAGCGCCATTCTGATCATCTTTGTGGCCCTCTTCGCGCTGATCATCCTCTCCATGGCGATCAAGATCGTCCGGGAGTATCAGCGCTTGGTCGTCTTCCGGCTGGGGCGGGCCCTCCCCCAGGATAAAGGGCCAGGGATCGTCTTCCTCATCCCCTTTATCGACCGGCCGGTCTGGGTGGACCTGCGGGAGCAATTCCTCGATATCCAGCCCCAGACCTGCATCACTAAGGACAATGCCCCGATCTCTGTCGACTTCCTGATCTACTGGAAGGTGACCAACCCCCGGGATAGCGTGATCCAGGTGGCGAACTTCGCCGGGGCTTCTCAAGGGATCGCCACGACCACCCTGAGGGCGGTCATCGGGGACATCGTCCTCGACGATGTCCTGGCCAAGCGGGATGAGATCAACCATGTCCTGAGGGCCAAGCTCGATGAGGTCACCGCCCGCTGGGGTGTGAAAGTAACATCGGTCGAGATCCGCGAGATCCTCCCCCCCAAGGATGTCATGGACGCGATGACTCGCCAGATGTCAGCGGAACGGAACCGGCGGGCCATGGTCACCGAGGCGGACGGGAAGCGTGAGGCGGCGATCAAGGTCGCGGAGGGAGAGAAACAGTCCGCGATCCTGAAGGCTGAGGGGGATCGGCAGGCGGCGATCCTCCGGGCCGAAGGGTTCTCGCTAGCCTTGGACAAGATCTTCACAGTGGCCAAGACCGTCGATGCCAAGACCCTCTCGCTCCAATATCTGGAAGCGCTCAAAGCGCTCGGGGCGAGCCCGGCGACCAAATTCATCTTCCCCATGGAGTTCGCGGAGTTCCTCAAGCCGTTGAGCGGCTTCGCCAAGGGGGCCTTCGCAGGCGGAGGGGAAGAGAGGGGCTAGGCAGCCAAGCCGCCCCTTGGCGGCTGGCTCGGGCCTCCTGAACCGGCAGAGGAGGGCAATTGACCCTCAAGACCTGCTTTTATTATCATCGGGCAGGAGGAGATGATGCCACGGGCACTCTATCCGGGGTCATTCGACCCCATCACTTACGGTCACATCGACATCGCCCGGAGGGCGAGGCGCCTCTTTGATGAACTGATCGTCGGGGTCTTCGCTAACCCCAACAAGCAGACGCTCTTCTCCCTCGCGGAGCGGAAAGAGCTGGTCGAGCAGGCCCTCCGTGAGGAGGGGCTGACCGATATCCAGGTGATCAGCTATAACGGCTTGCTCATCGAGTGTGCCAAGGAGCTCGAGGTCGAGGCGATCATCCGCGGGCTGCGGGTGAACTCCGACTTCGACTATGAGTTCCAGATCGCCCTCACCAACCGGGACCTCGACTCCAGGGTCGAGACCGTCTTCCTCATGACCAGTCGGGAGTATGTCTTCCTCTCTTCTTCGATGGTCAAGGAGATCAAGCGTTTCGGCGGGGATGTGAGCCGGTTCGTCCCGCGGGCCGTCGAAGAGGCCCTGGCGAGGAAGCTCCGGGAAGTGATGAGAAAGGAGCGGAGATGATCAAGCATTACTCCAAGGTCCCGGCGGAGCCGGTCGAGCTGGAAGGCACTAAAGGCGTAAAGATTCGTTGGCTGATCGCCGAGCGGGAGGGGGCCCCGAACTTCTATATGCGCCTCTTCGAGATCGCGCCCGGGGGCCACAGCCCCCGCCACCGCCATGACTATGAGCACGAGATCTTCATCCTCGAGGGGGAGGGGACGGCCCTCGATGGCGGGGAGGAGGAGCCGATCAGGGCCGGCTCATTCCTATTCATCCCGCCCGATGCGGAGCACCAGCTCCGGAATACGGGGAAGACCACCTTGAAGTTCCTCTGCCTCATCCCCAAGAGGTGATTGCCCGAGCCGGGCCGATCGAGTATCATGAGCAGCGGTAAGGAGGCCAAGAGGATGGGGAAGGAAGAGGTCTTGGGCAGCGTCCTGGAACAGATCAAGAAGCGGTATGGTGAGGGCTCAATCATGTGGTTGGGCGAGGAGGGGAAGCTCGATGTCGAGACGATCCCCACCGGCTCGCTCGCCTTGGACATCGCCCTGGGGATCGGGGGGGTCCCTCGGGGGCGGATCGTGGAGGTCTTCGGCCCCGAGGCGGGAGGGAAGACGACCCTGGCCTTGCACATGATTGCCGAGGCCCAGAAGCTGGGGGGGACCGCGGCCTTCATCGACGCCGAGCACGCCCTCGATCCGAGCTATTGTCGGGCCATCGGGGTCGACTTAGACCATCTCCTCCTCTCGCAGCCCAACTCCGGGGAGCAAGCCCTCGAGATCACCGAGCAATTGGTCCGGAGCGGGGCGGTCGATATCATCGTCATCGACTCCGTCGCGGCCTTGGTCCCGGAGGCCGAGATCGCTGGGGCGATGGGGGAGGCCCAGGTCGGGCTCCAGGCCCGCTTGATGTCCCAGGCGATGCGGAAGCTCGCGGCCGCGATCTCCCAATCGAAGACCACCGTGGTCTTCATCAACCAGATCCGCTCGGTGATCAGTGGGACCCAGTGGGGGCCCCAGACCACGACCACTGGGGGGCTGGCCCTCAAGTTCTATACCTCCGTCCGGATCGATATCCGGCGGATCGGGACGATCCAAGAGGGGGATGAGAAGATCGGGAACGAGACTCTGGTGAAGGTGGTGAAGAACAAGCTTGCCCCACCCTTCAAGGAGGCCCAGTTCGACATCATCTACGGGAAGGGGATCGTCCGCGAGCGGGATCTGATCCACACCGGAGAGAAGTTCGGGGTGGTGAAGAAGAGCGGGGCTTGGTATTCATTCAATGAGGTCCAGCTCGGGCAGGGGGTGAGCAATAGCGCGGCCTTTCTGGCCCAAAACCCGGACCTGGCCGATGAGATCGAGCGCGAGATCCGCCAGAGGGCCGGGCTCCTCAAGGGCGAGGAGCCACAGCTCGAGGAGGCGAAGGAAGAGGCCACCGCCCCGCTCATGGCGAAGGCCAAGCGCGGCGATGCCAAGAAGTAAAGACGAGCCCGGAGAGGCACGGAGGTATCTCCTCCGGCTCCTCCGTTACCGCCCGCGGAGCCGGGCTGAGGCCCTCGACCGCCTGAGGAGGCGGGGCTACTCCGCGGAAACCATCGCGCAAACCCTGGCTTGGGCTGAGGGAGCCGGCCTGGTCGATGATACCCTCTTCGCCAAGCTCTGGATCGCCGACCGCTTAGAGCACCGGCCCTGCGGGAAGATTTTGCTTCGTCGCGAGCTCGGCGAGCGAGGTGTCCCACTCGAGATCATCGAGGAAGCACTGGCCCAGGCCGGACTGGATGAAGAGGAGCTCGCGCGTGGGCTGGCAAAGGAGCGGTCCGCAAGGTATCACGACCTCCCGCCGGAAGAGCGACGGGCGAGGCTACTTGCCCTCCTCAGTCGGCGGGGCTTCCCTGCCTCGCTCTGCGCTCGGGTCCTCCGCGAGCTGACGGGCGGATCAATTCCCCTAGGGCCTTGACAAATCGGGGTGGGGGCGTTATAATCATCTCTTGCTATGTAGGCAGGTGCGAACATGGCGAAGCGGGAACAGCGCACCTGTGAGGAGGTGAGGGCAATGCTCCTGGAGAAGAAGGGGCCGAAGAAGCCGGAGACACCGAAGAAGCCTGCCGGGAAGTAATAAGCAGGCGGTCGTAGAAAGATGCAGAGGGGCCGAGAAGAAGATCTTCTTCTCGGCCTCTCTGGTCCTTTCTTTTAGGCTTTAACTGAAGAGCTCGTCCATCCCGAAGCCAGGAGCCGGCTCCTTGAGCGGCTGGCACTTCGGGCAGAAGAAGGTCCCCCGCCCGCCCTGGTCGATCTCCTCGATCGGGGTCCGGCACCGCTCGCAGGGCCGTCCGGCCCGGCCATAGACCTTAAGGAAGTTCTGGAACTCCCCCTTGCTCCCGTCGATGTCCCGGTAGTGGTAGACCGAGCTCCCGCGGTGAGCGATCGCCTCCTCCATGATCTTCTGGATCTCGTCGAAGAGGCAGCGGGCCTCGCTTAAGGTCAGCTCGTTCGCCAACTGGCGGGGATGGATCCGGCAGCGGTAGAGGACCTCGCTGGCGTAGATGTTCCCCACACCGGCGATCTTGGCTTGGTCCAGCAAGAGGCGCTTGATCTCCTGATTCGTGCGCAT
Source organism: Candidatus Fraserbacteria bacterium (assembly GCA_037446135.1). Classification (GTDB taxonomy): domain Bacteria; phylum Bipolaricaulota; class Bipolaricaulia; order RBG-16-55-9; family JANLFV01; genus JANLFV01. The sequence goes on along the minus strand of JBBIJD010000047.1, from coordinate 792 downwards.
CAGCTTCTCGAAGCTCTCCCACTTGTAGTTCGGGGTGAACGGCTCCAGTCCCAGCTTCGCCAGGCTCGGGAGCCTCTCCACACCTGCCGTGGGGCTGAGGAAGAGCCGGCCATAACCCTTAATGTCATCGAAGTGCAATTTTACCCCATCGGAGAAGTGGAGGATGAAGCCGATCTCCTCCACCTCCTTCTCCTCCAGGAGGAGCCGCCCCTCCAGGCCGAGGTGGAGGACGAGGGAATAGCGATTATCTAGGTCGAAGATGAGATACTTCGCCCGCCGGCGGACCCCGGCGATCTTTGCCCCGATGGTCTTGGCTTCCAGCTCCTTCGGGCTCGCATCCTGGAGCAGCCCCGGCCGGCGGAGCTCGAGCCCAGTGATCTCCTTCCCCACCACCTCCCGCTCTAGGCTTCTTTTTATTATCTCTACCTCAGGAAGCTCGGGCATCGTCACCTCCAGACAGACAAGGCGCTTGACACTCCTCGGCCCGAATGATATCATACCCAGGCGAAAGGGTCTATAGCTCAGAGGTAGAGCGCTCGCCTGATAAGCGAGAGGTCGGTGGTTCGATTCCACCTAGACCCACCACAAGCTTCAGCTTGACCTTCATTGGGGACGTAGCTCAGTTTGGGAGAGCGCCTGCCTTGCACGCAGGAGGTCGGCGGTTCGAATCCGCTCGTCTCCACCACGAGCTTAAAGCTCGACCTTCATCTTGGCCGGCCCTTTGGGCCGGCCAAGGTTTAATGGTCCAGACGAGGCCTGGCGGAGGGGGTGGGATTCGAACCCACGGTGCAC
>JBBIJD010000046.1:11383-13360 GCA_037446135.1 Candidatus Fraserbacteria bacterium | reverse complement strand
TCGTCATCATCCGCATCATCACCCAGCAGGACGCATCGGCACTGGTCGACTGGCTGAGAGCCGCGCACTACGGGGTGACGACCATCGAGGCCCAGGGGGTTAAGGGGCCGGTGAAGATCATCTTCATGGTGGTCAAGCGCCGCGATATCCCCAATGTCGTCACGAGGATTCAGGAATTCAACCCCCATGCTTTCTACTCCGTTGAGGATGTCCGGTTCGTGAGCGAGGGGATCTTCCCTCTCCCTCGCTCCCGAGGTGAGAGGCGCCGCTTGCGATTGCTTAAATTATATCGGAAAGGGAAATGATGGCCCGCCCAGCGAGGCGCCAGGCCCCTCTGGCCTCCACCGACCCGGAAAAGTCCCCTGGGATAGAAGCCACTTCCTGATCAATACTACTTTTATTGGGTATGGTTTCCTTAAAGAAGTATCTTTCCTATATTATGAAGTTAAACATTTATTTCCGCTAGCAGTGTTCCTCCGCGATGGGCAGGGGTAACAAAATAAAACTTCTGTTACCTCAAGCGGCCCCTAGAGGAGGAATCTCTTTCCCCATCAGCACAAGCGCCACCGGAGGCCATTACAGCCCTCCAGAGGCTTGCATTCCCCTGAAACATAGCTTATAATTTTCCATGATTCGTTACATCGACCGGAGGGCGAGATGAGGGTCGTGGAGCCGATCAGAAATCCAAAGAAGATCACACAGATCAAGAACATGCTTAAGGGGCAAGATAATCCTAGGAATTACTTATTGTTCTCCTTGGGCATTAACTTCGCCTTGAGAGTCCAGGACCTCCTCCGCCTCCGTGTAAGAGATGTGCGCAATGAAGACAAGACAATCAAGGACTTCCTCTTTATTCAGGAGAGCAAGCGGGGGCGGCAGAAGCGGATCAAGATCAACCCTGGGGCGCGGGAGGCGCTAGAATACTACTTCAGCAAGGTGAAGGCCGAGCAGGACGACTATCTCTTCCCCAGCTCGCGGGATGCAAGGCGCCCGATCTCCCGCGTCCAGGCCTATCGCCTGATCAATCAGTGGACCGAGGCCGTCGGCCTGACTGAGGGACGATATGGAACCCACACCTTGCGGAAGACCTGGGGGTATCAGGCGAGGAAGCACCATGGTGTCCCGATCGAGCTGATCATGGAGAAGCTCGGGCACGAGAGCCCGGCAGTCACAAAGCGCTACATCGGTATCACCGACGATGAGATCGAGGATGTCGAGGACGAGGTGGTCTTATAAGTGTGCCGTTTACTGGCCAAGCTCACTTTGAAGCCCGAGCCGGCCCGTTATGAGCTGATGGGGGCCCCATTCAGCCTAGAGAACCTGAGCCAGAGCGGGAATAGATTCAATAAGCCCCGCGGGCCTCATCCCCATGGCTGGGGGCTCGCCTACCGGAAGGATGGAGAAATGCTAATCGAGAAGAGCCCTAAGCCGGCCTTTGAGGACGAGAGATTCGCCCAACTGGCCGGGGAGATCGAGACCGACCTCCTCCTCGGCCATGTCCGGCTCGCTTCGCCGGGGACGGCCATCGACCTAGCGAACACTCATCCCTTCAAGAGGGACGGGCTCACCTTAATCCATAACGGGACGATCCGAAAGATTGCCCCTCCGGGGAAGAACGACTCCGAGGCGCTCCTCGAATGGCTGACCGTGCGCTGGGATCATAGTGAGGCGGGCTTGATCGAGCTCCTCCAGGAAGCTGTAACAGCCTTCGATTATACGGCGTTGAATCTCGTCTTGACTGACGGGGAGAGGCTCTTCGCCCTGCGGCAGACCCTGGATGAGCCTGAACACTTGAGATATTATACCCTTTATTATCTTCGGGAGCCCGGCAGATTGCTCATCAGCTCCGAGCCGATCGACGAGCGGGAGTGGAAACCCTTGGGGAACGGATGCCTAATCTCTGCTACAGTTCCTGGAGGCATGACCATAAAGAGCCTGGCTCCCGGGGCAGGACTCGAACCTGCAACCTAGTGGTTA
>JBBIJD010000046.1:0-11283 GCA_037446135.1 Candidatus Fraserbacteria bacterium | reverse complement strand
ACAGCCACCCGCTCTGCCACTTGAGCTACCCGGGAGCGCCGGCTTTAATATAGCATAAAACCAGGCTGAGATCAACCCCCAGTCCATTGACCCTGTGGCACACCACACTTGCCTTTCCTGTGGGGAAGCCTTACCCTAATACACGGTGGGCAAGATCAGGGTCCTCGATCCTCATATAGTGAGCAAGATCGCCGCTGGGGAGGTGATCGAGCGCCCCGCCTCCGTGGTCAAAGAGCTGGTCGAGAACAGCCTCGACGCCGGAGCGAGGCGGATCGAGGTCTCGATCGAGAGCGGCGGCCTGGTTAAGATCGCGGTCTCCGATGATGGCGAGGGGATGGCCCTCGAGGACCTCCAGCTCGCGATCAAGCGGCATACGACCTCCAAGATCGCTACGGAGCAAGACCTGGAGAGGATCACGACCCTCGGCTTCCGTGGGGAGGCGCTCGCTTCGATCGTCGAGGTCGCTAAGGTTACGATCACGACCCGCACGCGGGAGAGCGAGGAGGCCGTCCGCCTGGAGGTCGCCGGCGGAGAGGTCCTTTCCATTGAGCCATGTGGCCGTGGGCCGGGGACGACGGTCGAGGTCCGTGAGCTCTTTTATAACCTGCCTGCTCGTCGCAAATACCTCCGGAGCGAGCAGGCCGAAGGCTATCACATCCTGCGGATGATGAAGCGGTTCGTCCTGGCCCAGCGTGAGGTCCATTTCTCCCTGACGACCGCTGGCCGAGTGACGCTCGAAGCCCCGGCGCAGAGGGATCTGCGGGAGCAGATCGCTCTGCTCTATGGCCCGGGGTTCGCCCGCCGCTTGATCGAGGTCCGCGCTGAAGGGGACTCGATAAAGGTCTCCGGGCTGATCGCCCTCCCTGATGAGGCCCGAGCTGGCCGGCAGGATCAATTCATCTTCGTCAATGGTCGCTATGTCCGCGATCAGGCCGTGAACTACGCCATCGCTCGCGCCTATGAGGGCCTAGTGAAGGGTGGCAAGTTCCCGCCCGTATTCCTGTTCATCGAGATCTCCCCGGAGCTTGTCGATGTCAATGTCCATCCGCGGAAGGAGGAGGTCCGCTTCGCTGATGCTCGGCTCGTCCAGGGCGAGGTGAAGCGGGCCATCGAGGCCGGGCTCCTCTCCCGCCAGGTTATCCCCAGCCTCGGGGAAACTGGGCCTCGAACCCGAGCGGAGGTTTCTCACCGGCGAGGACGAGGAAGGCTCTCGCTTCGCGGGCCACTCGTCAGCCAGCCATTGGGGCTCGACCTGAAGAGGGAGCTTGCCGAGCTGGCTGCCTCCCGCCCGGAGTCGCCGGCCCGAGTCCAGCCGGAGCCGGAGGAGAGAAAGCCCTCTTGGAAGATCCTCGGCCAGCTCCATAACACTTACATCCTCGTCCAGACGGAGGAGGGGCTCGAGCTGATCGATCAGCATGTGGCCCACGAGCAGGTCCTCTATGAAAGGTTCATGGTCCAGCTCCGAGAGGGAGAGATTCCGCGCCAGCGGCTCCTCATCCCCCTGACGATCGAGCTTTCCCGGGAGGAGACGGATCTCCTGGCCGCTCACCTCGATCTGCTGAATAGGAAGCTAGGGATCGGGCTGGAGCCCTTCGGCAGTGGGAGCCTGATCCTCCGCGAATGGCCTCAGGTGTTAGCGGAGCGGCTGACGAAGGAGCGGGCGCAAGAGGCGCTAGAGAAGATCGTCGCGCTCCTCGAAGCCGGGGAGGAGCCGGAGTTCGGGGAGCTAGTGGAGGAGGTCGCAGCCGAGCTGGCCTGTGCCGCGGCCCTCACCAAGAACACCTCTCTCTCGCCGGAGGAGATGGAGAGCCTAGTCCGTCAGCTCCAGGAATTGAAAAACCCCTACCGCTGCCCTCACGGCCGGCCGATCGTCGTCAAATACACCCTGGAAGACTTAGAGAGGCGGTTCAGCCGGCGCTAGCTAGAGCTAGGCCCTCGTCAGGGCAGACAGGGAGCGCTCGGCTCGGCCCGGGCGAAGAAGAGGTAGGTCAAGAGCGAGCCGAGGAGATAAGTCCCGCAAGTGATGGCGAAGAGCAAGGGGAAGCCCGGGCCACGCTGGAGCTGGCCGCTCACCCAGTTGCTCACCCCCCATGAGCCGCTCCAGCTCATCATCAGGAGGCCGTTCACCGCCGCGCGGCGGCGCTCCTCGACCTGCTCCATGACGAACGCGGTATACAACGGACCGCCCATGTTCATCAATGCCGCTCTGGCGAGGAACCCGATAGTCGCCGGGCCGAGGCTCGGGAAGTAGCCGAGCAATAGCAGAAAAGGGATTGAACAGAGCTGGGTGGAGACGACCGCACGGATCTTTCCCAGCTTGGAGGCTAGCACCGGCCCCGCGAGGCTCGCCAGGCCGATGACCACTGCCTGGAAGGAGAAGAGCGCCCCCAAGAGGGCATCGGAGATGGCAAACCTCTGCTTGAAAAAGACATTGAGGTAGGGGATGAGCACGCCCGCGCCGAAGCCGATGAGCACCTCGGGGATGAAGAGCTTCATCAGTAGCCTTGGCTGCTGGAAGGCCTCCCGGAGCTGGAGCTTCGCCCTGACCGAGACGCTAGGGCCGAGGCGGGGACGGATGGCCAAAAGCGGGGGGATGGCTAGTGAGCCGAGGCCGACGCTCGCTAGGAGGGTCAGCCGGTAGGCTAAGGGCTCTTCCGCTCCGACTCGCACGAGTTTGGCGAAGAGGGCCGGGAGCCCCCCGCCGAGGAGGTAGCCGAAGAAGCCGGAGAAGGTGTATAAGGCGAACTGGACACTGAAGAGGTGTGTCCGCTCCTCTTGAGTGCTGTTCGCGGCGAGGAAGGGGGAGCCGACGACCCCGGCGAGCACATTCCCCAACCCTTGGACGATACTGAACAAGATCATCCGATCGGGCGAGGGGAAGAGGATGATCCCGGGGACCGAAATGAGCGATAGCCCTGTCCCCAAGAGCATCGCCTGCTTATAGCCAATCCGGTCGCCGATTATCCCGGCCGGGAGAGCAGCGATCAGGTTCATCCCCATGGGGAGAGCCACGAGGAGTCCGAGGAAACCGGGATCATAGTCCATGCTGAGGATATAAAGGTTGAAGAAGAGGTAGTAGATAGAGGAAGCCAGTCCGCTGATGAAGGTGATGAGTAGGTAGAACCTGGCGTTGGGACTGAAGCCCTCGAGCCTCTGCCAGTAAGCGGCAATCCCTCTCATGGGGGCGATTATATCTCCCGTTTTAGACCGAGGGCAACAATGGCTGCGATCAGCTAGGGAAGAGCCAGGAGAGGCGTGTTCCCTGAAGGAGGCGTGAGCCGACGGCAAGCACGACCGCGGCAATGAGGGAGCGGGTGAGGAAGAAGTTCCGCAGCGTCTGATTCAAAAAAGAAAAGACCCCAAGCCCCAGATAACCATTCAGTAAATTCAAGTGATCCATCCCTAGATTGTCGACGCAGTTTACCGAATTCCCGGCGCTCTGTCCAGCAGCGGATAGTAGTAATAGTAAGCCACGCTGCCGTCGGGCCGATAGAGCCAGGCTTCATCACCATCGTTGTTCCAGACCTTCTGCCCAGTCCAGTAGAAATCGATGATCTCTTGGTTGCAACTGATTGGATCATCTTTACCTGTTGCGAATGGTCCCGAGTGAATCTTGAGAATACCGCCACTTAGTGAGCTGCTCATTACACTCCTTGGCTTGCTCGCTGAAGCAATCATCGACATGATCAGACCTCCTCCTCAAAAAAGCCAGCTATTCGCTGAAGCCAGCGTAAGGGGAAGTCACCCATCTGTCAAGGAGAAGGGCGGAGCTGTTAGGTTCTGACCAGCTCCAAAGCACGCTTGATCAGTTCCTCAGTGGAGCGGGCCTCACCCTGAGCCTGGGCCCGCTCGACCGCCCGGCGCGCCTCAGTCGCAGTGAAACCGAGCGCGCGTAGAGCCCGGAAGGCTAACTCCTCCCGCTCGGAGAGGATGGCCACCGGCTCCTCAGTAAGTGTGATCTTCGGGAGCCTCTCGCGAAGCTCCAGGATCAGCCGCTCGGCGGTCTTCCGCCCGATCCCCTTGATCCGCTGGAGTTCCTCGGCTTGCTTGTTCAAGACCGCCCTGCAAAACTGCCCTGGCGTCATTGCCGAAAGGACCTGCAGAGCTATGCGTGGCCCGATCCCCGTCACACCGAGGAGCAGTCGGAAGAGCTCCCGCTCCTCCGCGCGAGTGAAGCCGTAAAGCTCCAGACCGTCCTCACGCCATTGGAGGTGGGTGAAGAGCCGGACCGGGCCGTCGGCCGCGGCCAGCTCCGCCCGCGCTATTTTAGTGATGAAGATCCGATAGCCGATCCCATTAGCCTCGATCACTACATAGCCCTCGCCGAGTTCGAGCAGTTCTCCCGTAATAGTGTCGATCATCCCTGACGATTCTATTCGCAGGGTTCGGCGAACTCAACTCGACCGGAGGTTGCCTCACGCACTGCCCGGCGGAACTCTTCAGCCTGCGAGGTTGGTAGCAGGACTGTCAATGTCACACTCTCACTATAAGCTTGTCCCTCGATCTCAGCGGGATATTGGTTGACCACTCGCAGCACCTCGCCGGTCAGCTCCGGCGGGTAGCAAAGGTGGAGTCGCTCCTTTCGGATTCGGGTGATGATCTCTGCCTGAGCGAGAGCCTCCCTGGCCGCATCGCCGTAGGCACGGATCAGGCCGCCGATCCCTAGTTTCGTCCCGCCGAAGTAGCGGACCACAACAACAAGTGTGTTTAATAAGTCCTGCGCTTCAAGGGCCTGGAGGATCGGTCGCCCGGCCGAGCCCGCCGGCTCACTGGCGTCGTCGGTCCGGGCGATGACCGTATCTTTCGTGATGAGGCGATAGGCGTAGCAATGATGGGTCGCATCATGATAGTGCCGCTTGATCTCCTCCAAAACCTCCTCCGCCTCCGCAGGGCTCGCGACCGGGAAGGCCAGGGCCAAGAACCGCGAGCCCTTTCGGACCAGTTTGGCTGAGGCCGTGGCCCGGATCGTCTTGTAGTGGTCCATCACTTAAGATTAGCGACCGGCGGGGTGGAGTTGAAACCCCCTCCGCAGGCTGTTAAGATCAGCCCGAAGGGGTTGAGCTGAGCGATGGAGAACAAATCGAATCGGATCGGTTTGGGCTTGGTTATCTTGGTCGCGGTCATCGTCGGGCTGGGGCTCTGGAATATCACCGCGACGAGGGGGCAGGTGGGGAACGGCCTCTTCGGGCCGCTCTTTCAGGCCTACGAGCGGATCAAGGCCAACTTCTACTACACCGAGAGGCTCAACGAGCGGGAACTCCTCTACGGCGCGATCCGGGGGCTGGTCGAGGGGCTCGATGACCCCTACTCCCGGTTCCTCACGCCCGAGGAGTATCAGCGGTTCAACAGCATCGATCTCGAGGGGGAGTTCATTGGGATCGGGGTCCAGATCGCGATCCGTGACGGGCGGGTCGTGGTGATCGCCCCCTTGGCCGGCTCACCGGCGGAGCGGGCCGGTGTCCGGGCCGGGGACATTATTCTGGAGATCGACGGCCGCTCGACCGAGGGGCTCACCCTCGACGAGGCCGTCGCGCTCCTCCGTGGGGAGTCGGGGACGCCCGTGACCCTTAAGGTCCAGCACCTCGATGGGGCGATCGAAGAGGTCACGATCATCCGCGAGGTCATCGTGGTCGATCCTGTGGACTACCGCCTTGAGGAGGAGGGTATTGGCTACATCCGCCTCACGACCTTCAACCGGAAGGCCGAGCGGGAGTTCGACCAGGCGCTCGGGGACCTGCTGGCCGCCGGGATCGGCGGGCTGATCCTCGATCTCCGGGGCAACCCCGGCGGGCTCCTCGATGAGGCTATCGCCGTAGCGAGCAGGTTCATCGATGAAGGAGCCATCCTTAAGAGCACCGATCGATATACCACCAGGGCCTATCCGACCCAGGGGAACAACCTCCCCAACCTGCCCGTGGCGGTCCTGATCGATCGGGGGACCGCCTCGGCGGCGGAGATCCTGGCCGGGGCGATCCAGGACCACCGGATGGGCGTCCTGGTCGGGGAGCCGACCTTCGGGAAGGGCCTGATCCAGACCCCCTTTACCCTGAGCGACGGCTCGGCGGTGATCATCACGACCGCGGAATATACGACCCCTAACGGCCATCGGGTCCAGGACCTCGGCCTCGTCCCCGACATCCCCGTAAGTGGAGAGGAAGCGCAACTCCAGGCCGCCCGCGCCTGGATCGAGGAGCACCTGGGGAGCCTCTGCCCCTGCCCCACCGGCTCGGCCAACTGACTGAGCGAGGGGATGGACTTCGTCGTGCTCGGCGGGGGCGGCTGGGGGACGGCGATTGCCAGGCTCCTCGCCAAGAAGGGCCATCGCACCAGGCTTTGGGTCCGGGACCCCGCCCTAGCCCAAAAGATGGCAAAGGAGCGGGAGAATAAGAAATACCTCCCAGGGGTCAAGCTCCCGAGGGACTTGATGATCTTCTCAGACCTCGAAGGGGTCGAGGATTTCGGGGAGGTCCTCGTCCTGGCCGTCCCGAGCTTCGCCATGCGCGAGCTGGCCCGGCGGCTCGCCGGCCTCTTGCCAGCCCAAGCCTGGGAACTCGCCTTCATCAACTTGGCCAAGGGACTTGAGCAAGGGAGCGGGAAGAGGATGTCCGAGGTCCTCCGGGAGGAATTGGGCCCCAGGCCGATCTTTACCCTCTCTGGCCCGAGCCACGCCGAAGAGGTGGGGAGGGATTTCCCCACGACGGTGGTCATCGCCGGTGAGGACCTTGAGCTGGGAAGACGGCTCCAGGAGGCCCTGATGACCGAGCGGTTCAGGGTCTACCTCTCCGATGATCTTGTGGGAGTCGAGTATGGCGGGGCGGTGAAGAACATCATTGCGCTGGCCGCGGGGATCTCCGACGGGCTCGGCTACGGGGACAACGCGAAGGGTGCGCTGATCGCCCGCGGCTTGGTGGAGATGGTCCGCTTAGCGATCCGCCTCGGAGCGAGGAGGGAGACCCTCTTCGGCCTCTCCGGACTGGGGGATCTAGTCACGACCTGCACCTCCCAGCACAGCCGGAACAGGTTGGTCGGCTACCGGATTGGCCGGGGCGAGCGGCTCGATGCTATCCTAGCAGAGATGGAGATGGTCGCCGAAGGGGTCTATGCCACAAGAGCGGTGAGGGAGCTGGCCCGCCGGCTGGGGGTGGAGATGCCGATCACTGAGGCAGTCTACGCGATCCTCTATGAGGGGGCTCACTCCTTGGAGAAGCTGGACGAGCTGATGACCCGCGAGCCGAAGATGGAATGGAGGGAACCGAATGAATCGCCTTAAGGTTTTCCTCCTGCTCCTGCTGCCACTGCTGGTCGGGCTCGCCTTTGGTCTCTGGCATCAGCCCCAGCAGGCCGAGCGGCCTAGCCCAGAACAGGCGGCTCTCGTCGCGCTCGCCACCAGCGATGGGAGTCCGTGGGTCCTCCGCGAGCCAGTGGTGAAGCGAGTGGAGTTCCGGGCGAGCTGGACCAATCCCGGCCCGGGAAGGATCGAGGACCTCCACATCTATATCAGCGTCCCGCCGAACCTGCCGGAGCAAGAGCTCCTGGAGCTCCGCTGGTCCCGCGAGCCAGACCGCTACCTCGAGGATCGCTATGGCCAGCGGCTCGCAGATTTTGTGTTCGGAGAGCTCGAGCCGGGGGAAACTGTCACGCTCGAGCTCTCCGCCCTCGGGAAGTTCTGGAGGATAGGCTACGCCATCGAGCCTGGCCGGGTCGGAGGGCTCGAGGAGGTCCCAGAAGAGGTCCGCAGCCTCTACACCGCCGATGGGCCTTATTACCGGATCAGCGACCCGCTGATCGTCGCTACGGCAAGGGAGGTCGTCGGGAAGGAGAAGAACCCCTACCTGATGGCCCTGCGGATCCACGACTTCGTGGCAAGGACGCTCAGCTACGACCTCGATGGGGAATGGGACGATGCCCCGACGGTCTTGCGCCGGAGGAGCGGCTCCTGCAGCGAGTTTACCTTCTTATTCATCGCCCTAGCTCGAGCTGTCGGCCTCCCCGCGCGCTATGCCGGTGGGTCGGTCTACATCCCGCGAGGAGCCTTCAATGGGACCTTCATCGATCGCTACAACCATCGCTGGGCCGAGGTCTACCTCCCCGGTTATGGCTGGGTCCCCTTCGATCCTACCTGGGACGGCGGTAGTCATGAGTATGCTGGCTCTCATGGCCATGCACTTATCTTCAATCGAGGTGATATCGATCCCAGCTATCTCGGGGTCAGCTATATTGCCGCGGCCCAAGGGGATGGAGCTATGCTGGTCCGAGAAGAGTGGGTGACCGTTTGGTCCGGGCCTTAACTTCTTGATCGATCGAGAGGGGGCAAGTTGGCCGAGTGGCTGAAGGCACGAGGGAAGTCCGGGGGAGCGATGGCCGGGGTCGGGCTCCTCGTCGGGCTGATCAGTAGCGCCTTCTTTGGGGACATCTTATTCGGAGCGCTCTTCGGCCTGGGGATCGGTTTCCTTATCGGGTTCGCCCTCCCGCCGCTCTTCGAGCAGCCTAGATGAAGAGCCTGCGGGCCACGCGGATGGTGTTCAGATGGGCCTTGATCGTCTCGCTGAGGGGCTTGGCGTAGCCCCCGCCAAGGGTGATGACGACCGGGACCCCGGCCTTTTGGCAGCCCTCGAGGACGAGCCGATCCCGCTCCATGAGCCCCTCATGGCTTAAGGCGAGCCCCCCGAGTGCATCCCCTTTCAGGGGATCGACCCCCGCCTGATAGAGGACGAGCTCCGGCTTGAACTGGAAGACCCGCGGGAGATGGCGCTCCAGTTGCTGGAGATACTCCTCGTCCTTAGCCCCTTCAGGTAGCCCGACCCCGATATCGGCCCTGACCTTCTTCAGCGGGAAGTTCGCCTCGCAGTAGATGTCGAAGATGAAGATGCTCTGGTCATAGCGGAGGATCGTCGCCGTCCCGTCCCCTTGGTGGGCATCGAGGTCGATGATCCCGACCTTTCGGACAGCCTTCCGCTGCTGGAGCAAGCGGATGGCGATGGCGAGATCGTTGAACAGGCAGAAGGCCTCCCCGCGGTCGGGGAAGGCATGATGGGTCCCTCCGCCGAGGTTCACTCCCAGGCCATTTTCCAAGGCGGCCCAGGCGGCCTCGATCGTCCCTCCCACGGAGGCCGCGGCCCGCCGGACCAGCCCCTCGGACCAGGGGAGGCCGAGCCGGCGGAGCTCCTCTCGGCTCAGCTCCCCCGCGAAGACCCGCCGGAGATACTCGGCGGTATGGACCAGCCCTAAGATCCGAGGATCGACCGGCTCGGCCTCCCTCAGCCAGTCCTCGGGGATGATCTCCTCCTCAATCAACTGCTGGCGGATCGTGCGATACTTCTCGAGCTTGAAGGGATGGCCCTCGGGGAGTCGGGCCGGATAGTGATCGGAATAGAAGGTCGGGACCATCGAGCCAGACAGATCAGAGCTTGTAGCCGATCTTCCGCAGGAAGCTCTTCCGCTCCGCAGCCTCCTCTTCGGTCTCGATCCCCTTGGATCGGACCCCATCGATCACGCCCAGGACCCCTCGGCCCTGCTCTGTCTCCGCTAGGATCACCTCGACCGGATTGGCCGTGGCGCAGAAGATCCGGCAGACCTCGGGGACCATCTTGATCGCGTTGAGGACATTGATCGGATAGGCCCCCCTCAAGAAGATGATGAAGCTATGGCCTGCGCCGAGGGCGAGGGCATTCTTCCTCGCCAGCTCCACCAACCCCTCATCAGTCCCGCTCCAGCGGACGAGGGCCGGGCCGCTGGATTCGCAGAAGGCCAGTCCGAACTTGATCCCCGGGACCGCGGTCACCAGCGCCTCATGCAGGTCCTCGACTGTCTTGATGAAGTGGCTTTGGCCCAAGATGAGGTTGACCTCAGGCGGCTTCTCGATCTGCACTGTCAGCAACTCCATCTTATCTTCTACCTCCTTCAGCCGGGGCCTTAGCCCCCGGCCCAGCCTAAAGGTGATCGGGATCACAGTCAAATCCGGCGGGCACTAGTATACTGGGGTTGTCCCTCTACTCTTATTCCCACCACTGCGAAAGCCCAGTGGAAAGGGCCCTCAGGTCAGGCCGAGGGCCCTTAGTCTTTCGCTGCCCTGGAAGCAAGATAGATCCCGACCAGGATGAGGAGTCCCCCGCCTGCCTGGAGTGGGGTTAGGCCCTCTCCGAGGATGAGATAGGCCAGGATCGTCGCCCCGACCGGCTCGCCGAGGGTGGCCACGGCGACCGTCGCTGCGGAGATGTAGCGCAACGACCAATTGAGGCCGCTATGGCCGAGGAGCTGCGGGCCGAGGGCCAAGAGGAACATGAAGAGATAGGCCCGCCCGCTGTGGCCGAAGAGCGGCTGGCCCGAGATCAGGGCGATCGCCATCAGGACAGCGGCGGCCAGGCCATAGACGACGAAGATGTAGTTGATCAGCCCAATTCTGCGGCGGACCCGCCGCCCTAAGAGGAGATAGCCCGAGGCGAAGAGGGCTCCTCCGAGGGCCAAGAGATCCCCGATGAGCTCCTCCCCGCCGAACCGGAGGTCGCTGTAGCCGATGAGCACCCCTCCGGCGAAGGAGATGGTGATCCCCCCAATGAGCAAAGGGGCCAACCTCTCTCGGAGGAGGAAGCGGCTCCCCAGGCCCACGAAGATTGGGTTGGTCGAGACCAAGACGACCGAGCTGGCGACCGAGGTATATTTCAGAGAGCTGATCCAAGTGATGAAGTGCAATGCCAAGAAGAGCCCGCTCACGAGCGAGAGGGCCAAATCCCGTCCGGAGAGCCCTCTCAGTTCGGCCCGCCCCCGCCAGGCAAGCGGGGCGAATAGCAGTGTCGCCAGGGTCAAGCGGTAGGCTGCGATCGTCGGGGCTGGAACGGGGGTCAGCCTGATGAGGATCGAACCGAAGGAGAGGATGGCCACCGCGCCGAGCAAGACCCCATAGACCCCTGGGCTCCCCTTCCTCATTGAGCCCTCGCGTTAAGAATAATAAGGATCGGCTCCTCCACAACCACCCTTCAGCCCGAGGGGCCTATCGCGCGAAGCCCATGATCGAGACGAGCCTCCCTAGGTCCGGCACCTCCAGGTCGGGCCGGCCATGGGCCCTCGGGGTCGCACCAAAACCCTCACGGCCTCCGCTCCTATTGACCCAAACGGTCGCAAAGCCCAGCCGCTTCGCCGGGATGATGTCATGGTAAATGCTCTGGGCCACATGCAGGACCTTCTCCGGGGGGAGGCCGATCCGTCGTAGGGCGAACCTGAAGATCCCCGGTGCAGGCTTATAGCTCCCCGCTTGCTCCGCAGTGATCACCCAATCGAACTCAACCT
>JBBIJD010000045.1:0-13526 GCA_037446135.1 Candidatus Fraserbacteria bacterium | reverse complement strand
TCGGGAGGCGCTCGAACAAGCCAATTTGCACGAGCTCGCCTGCTGGGGGAATCTCCGAGAGATGACCGAACCTAGGCCGGACAGCGGGAGAGCCTGGTTCGTCGCCCGGCGGTGAGGAGAGGAGGAGATATGAAGGTGATCCGGAAGTTCGGCCAGGAGGGGAAAGTAATCACCGCTATTTGTATGGCTCCGGTCTTCCTTAGAGCGGCGGGGGTGCTCGAAGGACACCGCTTTGCTTCGACCTCCCCTGATGATCATCCCGCCTTTGAAGGTGCCCGTTGGGAAGACAAGCCCGCAGTGCCGTGACAGCAATCTCATCACGGGAAAAGGCGCGAGGGTGTTTCACTTTATGGCCCTTTTGCTGGAGGCGCTCGCAGGGAAGGAGAAGGCGGACGAGTATCGCCGCTGGGCCGGTATCGCATGAAAAGCACAAAGGTTCGCCAATATTGTGACAAGGATCTACCGAAGCTCGCAAATCTTTGGAACGAGGCCCGCCGGGGGAGCCATGAATTCACTCCCTATACTGAAGAGAAACTCTGCAGGGAACTGGAGCGGGCGGCCTTTATCCTCGTAGCCGTGGATGAGCAGGAAAGCATTATCGGGCTCGCCCTCCTCCGCTGGGAATGGTATGGGGAGGAGCTGCAGCTCCTCGCCTGGCCGGGGCCACAGCAGCGAGAGATTGAAGAGCAACTCCTTGCAACCATCGAGCAGGAGGCCAAGGCCGACGAGCTTACCGTCGTAGTTGATGCCGAGGACCGATCGAGGATCGAATTCTTCACCTCCCGGGGTTATTGGCCCCAGGGGAGCCTCTACCAGATGCTGATCGAGCTCGACCGGCCGCGGTCTATGCCGCCGGTGCCCCAAGGCTACCTCCTCCGAAGCCCTCGGCCTGAAGAGGAGGAGGCCCTCATCCGAGTGGTGAACACTGCCTACGAGGGGGAGCGGCTCCGGCCGGGAGCCCTGGCGAGCTGGGGTGAGGAAGACCCGGAATTCAGCCCGGAGTGGGTCCAAGTGGCCGAATATGAAGGCGAGCTGGTCGCCGCGGTCGTCGCCCGTCCGGACCGCGATTTCAACGAGCATTTCCAGGCCCGCCGCGGGTACCTCGGCCCGGCAGCCACCCTCCCAGCTCACCAAGGGAAGGGCTTGGCCAAGGCCCTCACCGCTCGAGCGCTGGACTTCTTGCAAGAACGAGGGCTCAAAGCGGCTTCCCTCTATACCTGGAGCGGGAACGCTGCAGCCCTGAAGGTCTTGAGGAGCCTCGGCTTTCGCGTCGGCCATGAGTGGAAGATCTTCACCAAGCCTGTAAGGGTGCCACCATGATCGAGGAACTGGAGCTGGAAGCTGGGCCTCAGGGGATGGAGGAATGGGAGGTGCGATGGCTCCGCAAGAAGAGGAGAAGCGTTTCACGGCCTGGTGTTCCTGCCATGCCCATCACGCACTGGTGATCGAGCTCCTCGACTGGGATGGTCAGTGGGAGCTATCCGTTGGTCATACCTACGAGCCGGGCGGCTCACTCTGGGAGCGGATCAAAGGGGTATGGCAGTGGCTGCGAGGGCAACCCCAATATGTATCGGAAGTCCTCTTGACTGCCCAAGAGGCGCATCGGTTGAGGGACTGGCTGAGTGATATCTTGCCGAGCGCTGATGCCTGAGAAGGGAGGGGTCATCATGCTCCCTGGCGGCCGGAAACACGCTCGGCTGAGACTCGGCCCCCGGCGATCTCATGTATTACGATCGAGCTAAGGAGGTGTGACTATGGAATACAAGCTCGAGCGCGATCCGATCCCGTTCATTATGGAGAAGGCCGGTAAGGCGGCTAAACTCTCTTTGCTAGAGGCGGCCGGGCTCCTGGAGACGCGGTTGGCAAAGGAGTTGATGCTCGCCATCCTGAAGAGGCAGAACCCCGACGGCGGCTTCCCCAATCAGTTTGATCATGAGGCCTCCGGCTTAAAAACAACCTACACCACGGCCGCCTTGCTGGCCCGCTGCGGGCTGCCTGCACAGTGCTTCGCCATCCAAGGCGCTCTGCGGTTTGTTCTGGAACAGCAGCGGCCCGATGGGGGCTTCGCCGAAGCTCAGGTGCTGCCGATCCCCGAGTGGATGACCTAGGAGTCCAAGGAGAAGAGCGTCACTTACTACACCGCCCGGATCATCGAGCTTTTCCATCTTGCGGGAATAGACGATACCGCGGCCTTCAAGCGGGCGGTGGAGTGGCTCCGGGGGATGCAAAGCCCCGATGGGACCTATCCCGTCTACGAGGGCTCCGAAATCGACCCCGACACGACCACAGGGGTGGCCTTCCTCATGCGCGAGCTTTATGGCGAGGATGATGAAGTCTACAAGAGGGGGAAGGAGCGGTTCGAGGAGTATCTGACCCAGTTGGCCGAGGACGCCGAGCGGGGCTATCACCTCTACCAAGGCAAGCGCGAGGAGAACGACATCTACCATCTGACGCATCTCTTGCATGAATCCGTGATCGAGGCCGGCTACGACCTCCGCGACCTACGGCCGGCTACAGAAGATCGCCGCTGCCATCCGCGAGGCCCAGCGGGAAGACGGCGGATGGCGGGTCTTCTGGATGGAAGAAAACGATCCCGGCTACTCTGCTCATGCCCTTGAGCTTCTGATCTGGCTCGGGGTCTTTCCCAAGGAGGAGCTACAGGCGCAGCTCCTGCCCCTCTGCAGTTAAGATGGTATGCGATCTAGTGATGATCGAGGCGTTATGTAGGATTCTCTATGATCCCCAGGGCATCCTGCAAGCCCTTAAGGGCGAAGCGAAGATGACACCAGAAGTGGAGGAGGAGTTCCTCGGGGATCTCTTGGATGAGGCCCGGTCCTTGATCGGGAAGGCCGAGAGGGCATTGGATGAGGGCGATCTCGAAACGAGCCTGCTCTGGCTGAGACGGGGTGCGATGGAGCTCGCCGAGCTACTATTCTACATGGAGTTGACAGGCTCGACCTTTGGCCTTGGGCTCGATGAGCCGATCTGCCTGGAGATCCAAGATGAGGCGCATGTGAGGGTGCACGGCCAGGGAAGGGCCTACATCTTGAAGAGGACAGGCTCCTTAAGGTTTGAAGCTAGGGTCCTCGAGCCTGGGGAAGAAATCGAAATGAAAGGGGAGTGACCTTTGATGAGCGAGCGTGAAGGGCTGCTTCAAAGGTCTTTAGTGACCAGGGGCAGACTGGTAGAAGACCTCCGTAGGCTCGGCCTCTCCTCTAGTCAGGTGGTGATGCTCCATGCCTCGGTCAGCGCGATCGGCTGGGTCATCGGCGGACCGGATGTAGTTCTCCAGGCGATCCTGGATGTGCTGGGTCCGGAGGGGACACTGATGATGTATGTCGGCTGGGAGGACGATCCCTCCAAGCTAGCCGAATGGCCGGAGGAGTGGCAACGGGCTTATCTTGAGGAGTGCCCACCCTTCGACCCCCAAAGATCCCGGGCCAATCGGAAGTGGAGCATCCTCACCGAATACCTTCGCACCTGGCCGGGCGCCTGCCGGAGCGACCATCCCGAGGCCTCGGTGGCCGCAGTAGGGGCCAAGGCCCAATGGCTCACGGAGAACCATCCGCTCCACTACCCCTATAGCCCTGGCTCGCCCTTCGCCAAGCTCTGCGCGGCCAGGGGAAAAGCCCTCCTTTTGGGAGCGCCCTTGAACACCTTGACGGTCCTGCACCATGCCGAAACCTTAGCCCGCATCCCAAACAAGCGGACCGTGCGCTATAAGATGCCGGTGCTGCGGGATGGCCAGCGGGTCTGGGTCGAGCTCGAGGACATCGACACGAGCCGGGGGGCCTTTGACTGGGAGGGTGGGAACTACTTCGAGGCGATCGCCCGAGAGTACCTGGCTTCAGGGAAGGGCCGCACCGGGAGGGTCGGTGCAGCAGACTCCCACCTCTTTGAGGCTGCTGGGCTCGTCCGATTCGCCATCGAATGGATGGAGCGAATCTTCAGTCGGGGGGATGGGGCAGCGCTCAGGGAGTGAGAATGCCTGGGCTAGAGCGGGAGCCGCTCCAGCTCGAGCCCGTCCTTTTCGGCCCGCCGCTCGAGTTGGCGGAGAGGCTCCCCCGCTAAAGCCACCTCGACCAAGATCCCCTCTGCTCCATACTCTGCCCGTTCCACTACCCCGTGGCGGTGGAGCTCATCGAGCAGGGCAGCTCGAGCATAGGGGATTCTTACCCGCAGCCGCTCCCGCGCTGGACCGAGCTCTTCGCTGATCCTCTCTAGCAACTGCTCCAACCCCAGCCCTTCGAGGGCCGAGATGGGGATGGGATTGCGGATCTCGTTCATGGCCCGGGCTAGCCGCTCCTCCCCCTCCGGACCGGCAAGGAGATCGACCTTGTTCAGGGCATTGAGCAGCGGTGGCCATGGGCTATCACCAAAGAGGTCAGCTAGGACCTCATGGATCGTCGCCAGATGTGTATAGACATCTTTGTTCGAGATGTCCAGCACATTGAGGAGGAGATCGGCCTCCTTTACTGCCTCGAGGGTCGAGAGGAAGGCCGGGATGAGCTGTGGCGGGAGCTTCTTGATGAACCCGACGGTATCGATCAGGAGGAATGGGCGGTTGTCGGGGAGGGCCGCCTGGCGGACCAGGGGGTCGAGCGTCGCAAAGAGCTTATCTTCCACATGAGCCTGGGCACCACTCAGCTTATTCAACAGTGTCGATTTCCCGCTGTTGGTGTAGCCGATGAGGGCCACAATGGGCAGGCCGCTCCTTCTCCGGAGCTTCCCCTTCACTTCCCGCTCGAGCCTGGCCTTCTCTAATTCCTCCCGGAGCCGCTGCATCCGGCGCTTGATCTTCCGGCGCTCTTGCTCGAGCTGGGTCTCACCCGGGCCGCGGGTCCCGATCCCCCCGCCGAGCCCGCCGAGCGCCTTCCCCCAGCCATGGAGTCGGGGTAGCAGGTATTCCAGTTGAGCGAGTTCTACCTGGAGCTTCGCCTCCTTGGTCCGGGCATGCCGAGCGAAGATGCTCATAATGAGCTGGGGGCGGTCTATCACCTTCCGTTCCAGCCGTTCCTCGAGGTTCCGCCCCTGGGCCGGGGAGAGAGAATCATCGAAGATAACCGTATCCGCGCCGGCTAGGGTGGCCTGCTCCCGGAGCCGCTCGACCTTCCCCACCCCGATGAAGTAGGAGGGGTCAGGACGGCTCCGGCGCTGGATCACTCTTCCGAGGACTTGGACCCCGGCCGTTGCGCTCAGGGCCGCCAGCTCCGCGAGGTCTTCATTGAGCCCGACGAGCAGCGCCCGCTCACCGCCGCGGAGGTAGGCCCGCTCACCCAGGCGGTCCTCGATCAGCCTTCCCACCGGATCTCCGCCCCCAAACTCCGCAAGTCTCTCACGATGTCACTATACCCCCGGGCAAGGTGGCCTTCATCCCAAACGACTGTCTCGCTGTGCGCGGCCAGCCCGGCGAGGACCAGCGCTGCCCCCGCGCGGATGTCCGTGGCCTGGACCGTCGCCCCCTCAAGATGGTCCACGCCCTTGATAAATGCCGTGGAGTCGGTCACCTTAATCTGGGCCCCCAGGCGCAATAACTCCGATACATATGCAAACCGATCGGGAAAGACCGTCTCCCGGACCAGGCTCTCTCCCTGGGCGAGGCAGAGCATCGCGATCATTTGGGGCTGGAGGTCGGTCGGGAAACCGGGATAAGGACGGGTCTCGACCTGGAGGGGCTCGAGCTCGCCGGAGCTACGGACGAGGACGGCCCGGCTGCGCTCCTCGAGCTCGACCCCGGACTCTCGGAGCTTCCCCAAGAGTGCCTGGAGATGGTTCGGGAAACAGCCGATCTCGGCCTCGCCACCAGCGAGCGCTACAGCCATTATGTATGTCCCGGCATTGATCCGGTCGGGAATGATTCGGTAGTCAGCCCCATGGAGCCCCTTGGCCCCGCGGACCTCGATCTCCCTTCCCCAGGAGATCTCAGCCCCCAGCGCCTCCAAAAAGCGGGCCAGATCCTCGACCTCCGGCTCGACTGCCGGATTGTGGATGACTGTCCGCTCGGGGATGGCGGCCGCCGCGAGGAGCAATTGCTCCGTCGCCCCTACTGAGGGGTAGTCCAGGTAGATCTCAGCGCCATGGAGTCGGCCCCAGACTGCGACATCCCCTTGAGTAAGCTTGATCTCCGCTCCCATCTGGGTCAATCCCTTGAGGTGGAGGTCGACCGGCCTCGGGCCGAGGACGCATCCCCCGGGGAGGGCCACCTTCGCCCGGCCGAGTCGGGCGAGCAATGGCCCGAGGACGAGGAAAGAGGCCCGCATCTTCCGCACTAGTTCGGGTGGGGCCTCCGGTGTGAGTTCCCCAGCTGCGCTCACCCGATAGGTCCCCGGCCCGAGTGGCTCGACCCGCTTCCCCAGAGCTGTGAGCATCTTCTGGATCGTCACCACATCCTGGAGCGGGGGGATGTTCCTCAGGACCACTTCATCGTCGGTGAGGAGAGTCGCGCAAAAGATCGGGAGCGCCGCGTTCTTTGCCCCCTCGACCTCTAACCCCCCGTAGAGCCGCCTCCCCCCATGGACGATCAACCGCATCCTTTGCATGCTCTTATCGTAGCTTAGCTCTCTCAATCCCCCAAGGCCAGCTGTCCTCTCCCCCTGGGCATAAGGCTTCGCACACCATCGGGGCAGGACTTGGAAGAGCCTCATTCGTTCTGCATCAGCTCCAGGAACTGCTCGTTGTTCTGGGTCGCCTCCATCTTCTCCTTGATGAACTCCAGGGCCTCCTGCTTATCTCCGATCTCGGAGATCATCCTCCTTAGGATCCAGACCCGCTTGAGGACCTTCTCCGGGAGGAGGAGCTCCTCCTTCCTCGTCCAGGAGAGCTCTAAGTCGATGGCCGGGAAGATCCGCTTATCGGCCAGGCCTCGGTCGAGGACGAGCTCCATGTTCCCGGTCCCCTTGAACTCCTCGAAGACGACCTGGTCGAGCCGGCTCCCGGTGTCGATAAGCGCGGTCCCGATGATCGTGAGGCTCCCGCCTTCCTCGATGTTCCTGGCCGCGCCGAAGAACTCCTTCGGCTTATAAAGGGCTGTGGGATCGATCCCCCCGGAGAGGAGCTTCCCGCTCGGGGCCATGGAGAGGTTGTAGGCCCGCGCGAGCCGGGTGATCGAGTCCATGAGGATCACCACATCATAGCGCTGCTCCACGAGCCTTTTAGCCTTCTCGATCACGATCTCCGCGAGCTTGGTGTGGACCTCCGGCGGCTGGTCGAAGGTCGCGGCTACGACCTCGCCCAGCTTGATCGACCGCTTGAAGTCGGTCACCTCCTCCGGCCGCTCATCGACCAGGAGGACAATCAGGTAGACCTCGGGATGGTTGGCCTCCAGGCCGTGCGCGATGTGCTTGAGGAGGGTCGTCTTCCCTGCCTTCGGTGGGGAGACGATCAACCCGCGCTGGCCCTTCCCGATCGGGGTGAAGAGGTCGATGATCCTGGTGCAGATCTCTTCCGGGCGGTGCTCCAGTTTGAACTGGACCGTCGGATGGAGCGGGGTGAGGCTCCCGAAGTCCACTCGATTGCGGATCGCCTCCGGCTCCTGGAAGTCGATCGCCTCGACCTTGATCAGGGCGTAGTATTTCTCGTCCTCCTTCGGGGGGCGGACTTGCCCGCTCACAATATCCCCGCTCTTCAGCCCGAACCGCTTGATCTGCGAGGGGGAGACATAGATGTCATTCTTCCCCGGGAGGCAGGAGCTATCGCGGAGGAAGCCATAGCCATCGGGGAGGATCTCTAAGACCCCTTCGGCGAAGTGGAGCCCCTTCTCTTGGGCCTGCCCCTTGAGGATCGCTAGGACTAAATCCTCCTTCCGCGGACGGATCTGTCCGACCCCGTATTGTTCGGCCAGCTCTTTGAGCCGGTCCACATCCATTGCCTTCAGTTCTGCGATGTTCGTCTCCACTTTCTACCTCCTGATTGATTAACCCTGCTCTGAATCCTTCCCCTTGGGCCCTGAGCCGCTCTCGACCTTAGTGAAGACCGATCTTAAGATGTCGCCATACATCTTCAGCCGATCGACCAGCCCCTGAGGGAAACCCCGCTTCTCTTCCTTCATCACATGGGTCACACCGTTCAACTCCACCCGCTCCTCCTCCCAGCCCTCCTTGAGGGCCAGCTTGGTGAGGGCCATCTCCACCCCGAAGTCCATCCGCTCGTGCTTCCTCACCCTCTCCCAGAGGTCACGGTTTAAGACCCGCTGGCCCGAGAGGTAAGGGGCGATCACCTGGGAGAGGTCTGTATTGAGCCGCCCCTCCTTGAAGACCCCGATCACCATGTAGAGGCTCTTCCGCTCGTAGGCCTCGATCATCCGATCGATGTGCTCCGGGCGGAGGCCGACGAGATCAGCGTCGAGGAAGAGGAAGACATCATTCTTGGCGAGCTTGACCCCATGATCGAGGGCCGCTGCCTTTCCCATGTTCCTCGGGAGGGAAAGGACCTCCACCCCATAGCTCTTGGCCACCTCCGCAGTAGCATCGGTCGAGCCATCATCAACGACGATGATCTCATCGACTTTCTCTGCGCCAAGGAGGGCCTGGAGAACCGGACCGATCCTCTCGGCTTCATTATAGGCAGGGACTATCGCTGAGACCTTCATCGGGAGATATTCTGTCAGCGGTTGGATTCTTGGTTGATTATACCACCGAAGAAACGCCCCTGTCAAGCGCCTCGCTGCAACTCCTCGCGGATTACAGCTACTACTCGCTCCAATCCCTCGGCCAGACTGAGCCGGCGGCTCCCGCCCCCTCGGCGGCGGACCTCGAGCTCACCCGAGCTTAGCCCTTGCGGCCCGACGACGACCTGCACAGGGACCCCGATGAGATCAGCGTCGTTAAACTTGACCCCCGCGCTCTCATCCCGGTCGTCGTAGAGGACCTCGAACTCTTGGGATAGCTCCTTATAGAGTCGCTCGCCCAGCATGGCTTGGGCCGGCTCTGCACTGTTCAAGACCAGGATGATGACCTGAAATGGGGCGATCGAGGTCGGCCAGATGATCCCCTTCTCATCATGATGGGCCTCGATGACCGCGGCCATCAGCCGTCCCAGCCCGATCCCGTAACAGCCCATGAAGAACGGCCTCTCCTTGCCCTCGCGATCGAGGAAGGTCGCCCCGAGGGCCTCGCTGTATTTGGTCCCCAGCTTGAAGATGTGCCCCAGCTCGATCGCCCTCTTCACCTCCAGCCTACCACCGCAGTGGGAGCAGCGGTCGCCATCCCGCACGAGGGCGATATCCGCGACCTCGGCCTGAAAGTCACGGGGGAAGTTGACATTCTTCAAATGATACCCCTCCTTATTCGCCCCGGCCACGAGGTTCCTCACCTTCGTGATAGAGTCATCGACGATCACCTTGAGCCGCTCATCGCGCAAGCCGATCGGGGAGGCATAGCCTGGGACGGCCCCGATCTCCATGATCTCCGGCTCGGTCGCGGGCCGAAGGTCCGCGGTCCCCAAGGCCCGGCTCAGTTTGGCCTCATTGACCTCCAAATCTCCACGGATCACCGCGAAGATCAGCTCCTCCCCGGTGCGATAGAAGACGGCCTTGGCCGTCTTCCATTGGGGGATCCCCAGGAAGTCAGCGACCGCGGCGATCGACCAGCAGTCAGGGGTCGCGACCTCCTCGAGTGGGAGCTCTTCCTCTTGGTCGTGGGCTTCATGCTCCGCTCTTGCGGCAGCCAGATTGGCGGCGTAATCGCACCGGCTGCATTGGACGAAGGTGTCCTCCCCGGAGTCGTTGGGGAGCATGAACTCATGCGAGCCGGTCCCACCCATTAAGCCGGGATCGGCCTCGACCGGGACCGGCTCCAGACCGCACCGGCGGAAGATGTTCAGATAAGCCTGGTAGACCTTGGGGTAGTATCGCTCGAGGTCCTCGAGGCTCTCATGGAAGCTATAGCCGTCCTTCATCGGGAACTCACGGACCCTCACGAGGCCCCCTCTGGGGCGGGGCTCATCTCGGAACTTCGTCTGGATCTGGTAGAGCATCAGCGGGAGCTGGCGATAGCTCCTTATCTCCCGCCGCGCCAGATCGGTGATCACCTCCTCGTGAGTCGGGCCGAGGACGA
This sequence comes from Candidatus Fraserbacteria bacterium, assembly GCA_037446135.1. Classification (GTDB taxonomy): domain Bacteria; phylum Bipolaricaulota; class Bipolaricaulia; order RBG-16-55-9; family JANLFV01; genus JANLFV01. The sequence continues at coordinate 3,474 of JBBIJD010000045.1, read as the reverse complement.
ACTCCCGCCCCGTCCGGTCCTTGAAGTGGATCAACTGCGGGCCGAAGTCAGCGAGCCGGCCGGTCCGTTCCCAGAGCTCCGCCGGATGGGCGATCGGCATATGCAATTCCTGCCCGCCGATCGCATCCATCTCCTCCCGGACGATCCGCTCGATCTTCCTCAAGACCCGCCAGCCCAAAGGAAGATAAGTATAGATCCCAGTCGAGAGCGGGCGGATCAGCCCGGCCCGAAGCAGGAGCTTGTGAGAGACGAGCTCGGCCTCCTTCGGCTCCTCTTTCAGCGTCGGCAAGAGATATTGCGAGAGCCTCATCTTTGAGCGAAGAACTCCTCCAGCTCGATGATGAGCCGGCTCGGAGTATAGAAGGTTGTGGGACGGATCGGCAACGACTCCGTGAATGAGCGGCCGTAGCGCTGATGGATGATCCGGTTGTCCGCGATGATCACAACTCCACGGTCTTGAGCGGTCCGGATCAGCCTCCCGAACCCCTGGCGGAGCTTGAGGACCGCCTGGGGGAGGAAATAATCTAGGAAGGAGTTCCCTCCCGCGGCCTTGACTTGGTCTGCTCGGGCCTTGGCGAGCGGCTCATCGGGGACGGCGAATGGGAGACGGGTCAGGACCAGGACCTCCAGGCTCTCCCCCGGGAGGTCGACCCCCTCCCAAAAAGAGCTCGTCCCGAGCAGGATCGCTCGCTTGGTCGGGCTCCGCTTGAATCCCTCCATCAGTTGGGTCCGGCTACCCTCTTGGCCCTGGACGAAGAGCTCTCTTATCCCCACGGCTCGGAGCTCTTGATGGACTTGCTGCATCGCCTTGTATGAGGTGAAGAGGACCATCATTTTCCGCTCCAGCCGCCCGGCCAGCTCTCGCAGCAGCTCGGCCAGCTTGAAGGGGAACTCTTTTTCATCCGGCGGAGGGAGGAACTCCGGAACGGCGAGGAGGGCCTGCCTTTCGTAGTCAAAAGGCTCGCCGAAGGAACGAGCCCGGAGCCGTCCCTCAGGGAGGCAATCCAGTCCGAGCCGCCTCTCCAAGTAGCGGAAGTCACCAGCGACCGCGAGCGTCGCGGAGGTGAAGATCGCCGCCTCGAGCCGTTGGAAGAGCCGCTCATGGAGGAGACCAGCGACCTCTAAGGGTGTGGCATAGAGTGAGGCGAAGCGCTCCGGGTCCACAGGCAGATCGAACCAATAGACGAACTCCTCATCCTCCGCAGCGGTCATGGCCGCCAGGAGGCTATCCAATTGCTCAGCCCGGGCCAGGTCCGCGGCCGTCCGGGCCGCGAACTGGCTCGCTATCGGTGCTTCCCCGCTCTCGGCCAATCGCTCCAGGGCCGCCCGGAGCCGCTCTAGCACTCCTTTAAGGAGCAGGAGGCCCGTCCTCAGCTCTCGCTGCTCATCATCTAGCTTGAGGAATAGCTCCGGCCCGAAGCTCCCTTTCCTCGGGTATTCGAGGGGATAATCCTCCGGCTCGAGCCCCGTGGCCTCCCGGAGGGCTGCGGTCAGGGCAACGAAAAACTCCCGGCACCGGGCTCGGAGGCCCTCGACCAGCTCGGTCCCCGCCTCGGCCAGCTCGAGGAGCTTCCCCCTCGAGTCCGCCAAGGCCTTATCGGCCCGCCTGGCCCGAGCCCACTCGACCACTGCGGGGAAGAGCCCTCTCGGCCGGCCTCTCGTCTGGGAGAGCTCCTCGAATAGACCGTTCACCTCCCAGAAGGAGAGCCGCCGGGTAAGGGCCTCGCTCGCGGCCTCCTCGAGGTTATGGCCCTCATCGACGATCAAGTATTTGTATTCCCCGAGGAGCTCATACTCCAGATCAGCGAGGAGCAAGGCATGGTTCACGACCACGAGGTCCGCTTCCCGGGCGGCTCGGCGGGCCGCGAGCGAGAAGCAGCTCTCGTAGAAGTGGCAATTCCGCCCGAGACAGTAAGCAGGCTCATCGATAAGTCGAGCAGCAAGCTCCCTCGCCCGCTCGGCCTTCCAGAAGGCGTTATTCTCCGAGAGGTCCCCGGTCGAGGTCTCCTCGAGCCAGACAGGGATAGAGAGCAGGGCCTCTTCGGGTTCGAGCCCCAGGCCCAATTGGCCGGCCTCTTCGAGGAGGAGCGCCTCCCACTTGTGGAGGCAGAGGTAGTTCCCCCGCCCCTTGAGGAGGACGGCTTGGAAGTCGCCCAGTGCTGAGCGGAGGAGTGGAAGATCCTTCAAGAAGAGTTGGTCCTGGAGGTTCTTCGTATTGGTCGAGACGATCACTCGCTCGCCCCGCCCTCTAGCCCAGAGGATCGCCGGGACAAGGTAAGCAAAGGACTTCCCCGTCCCGGTCCCGGCCTCGGCGAGCAAGAATCTCGAATCATTGAGGGCCGAGGCGACCTCACGGGCCATGGCGATCTGCTCCGGCCGCTCACTGAAGGCGGGCAACCTTGGAGCGAACGGGCCATCCCTCTTGAAGAGCCTCTCGATCTTATCGAGGTCGAGCCGGAAAGCCTCGTCCCCTTCCCCTCTCTTCAACTGGGGTTCCCACTTCGGGGCTCGTGCTCTTAGCCCGGACCGGCCGAGGAGGCCCCGGCCCTGCCGATAGGCCACTAAGGCCTTGAAGAAGGAGCTCAGCTCCGGTGGGCTCAAGAGGATCAAGCTCTCCAAGGCCGCTAGTCTGACCTCGAGCCCCCGCTGGAGGAGCCGCAAGAGGATGAGGCCGACCCGCTCGGCATCCGCTGCGGCGCGGTGAGGTTCCGCTAGTGGCAGTCCGAGCTCCTTGGCGATCGCCTCCAACTTATGGCTATAAAGCCCGGGGTAGAGGGCACAGGCGAGCGATAATGTATCGAGCCATTCGGCGGATGAGGGTAAGAGGGCTGGGCCGAGTCGTCTGACCGCCACTTCGAGGAAGGCCCGGTCGAACTCGGCATTGTGGGCTACGAGCCTCTTCCCAGCGATGAACTCCAAGAACCTGGGCAAGGAATCCTCGAGCGGCGGAGCCCGCTCTAACTCGTCCGGCGCGATCCCCGTCAACTGAATGATCTCATCCGAAGGAGGCCCCTTTGGCCGGACGAGCGCACTGAACCGCTCCTTCGGGCTCCCATCTACGAACCGGACTGCCCCGAGCTCGATGATCTCGGCCGTCTGGGGGTCGAGCCCGGTGGTCTCGAGATCGAGAGCGACAAATTCCTCCAGCTCTAGAAGGCGAAGGAGCTCCGGATCCGGTTTTTTCATGGTTCAATAGCTTCTCCTGCACCGTGAACTATACCGAGGAGGACAAGGCCCTGTCAACGGAGCCGCTCATCACCTCTTGCTCGGGCACGATCTCCCGAGGGTGACCTCGAGCCTCACCCTCACTGCAATTGAATCATAGCTGATTTCCATCCCTGCCCTTGACAAGCGGGGGGTGTATAATGAGCTCAAAAGGGGACCCAGTGGGGGTGAAAGATGGCCAAAGAGGGATCAGTGGTCTTTGTGGTCTTGGCCCTCCTCACACTTACTGTAGCAGGTTGCACTCCAGCA
>JBBIJD010000044.1:0-13593 GCA_037446135.1 Candidatus Fraserbacteria bacterium | reverse complement strand
TTGGAGAAATTAGCCCTCTATGAGCGGAACCCACGCCATCCCTCCCTGAGGGTGAAAAAGATCGAGGGTGCTGAAGCCATCTGGGAGATGAGCGTGAGCCGGAGTTACAGGATCACCTTCCAGAGGGAGGGCGATATTGTCCTGCTCAGGAACATAGGCACCCATGATATCCTGAGGCGGGAGCGGTGATGATCCTTGGGCCAGAGCGAGGCCGAGCCCGGCGGCGATTCCCGTTAGCTTCGCTTGGGAGAGACCAGACCCCAGGGAGCTCGGCCTAATCTCTTGGGGGGAGAGGAGCTGGCCAAGCCCCCGGTGGTGAGAGGGTCGGAATGGGGCAGCGCAGGATAGCCGATCAGGAGGCCTCTTGTCAATCCCACCAGGATCCCGCCGCGGGGGAGCTCCTGACCCAGGTGAGGGTATCTTTCTCAGCCCGGTCTCCCGAGGGCCGGGCCGCGGAGCGGTGTGGGAGTAATGGATGGATCACTCACTCTACTTCACTTCTGCCAGATGGGCCTGGAGCAGGGCGCGGAACAGCCTCCCGTGGTTGGGGACCTTCAAGTGCAACAGCTCATGAACCACCACCTCCGCGCGGAAGCGGGCCGGCTGCCGAAGGAGCTCCTGATCGAAGGTGAGCCGGCCCTTGGAGGAGCAGCTCGCCCACTTCCGCTTCATCGGCCGGATGTGGATCTCTTTGGGCTCCACCCCGATCCTCCAGGCCCAAGCCCGCACCTCGGCCTTGAAGAGCTCCGCTGGCACGGCTTCCTCGAGCGGCCTCCAGCCGTCTTCAGGCCCCTTCTTCATGATGTGGCGGCCCTCCTCAGCATCGAAAGGAGCCGATCGGCCCACTCCACAACATTCTCTACTTTGGCCTCGATCCGCGCCTTGTAGATAGATTTTCGCAGCTCCCGCTCCTGCCTCTCACTCCGCGGCCAATGGGGGAACCGCTCAAAGGCCATGGCGATCTCGTGAGCGATCGTTTCGGCTTCGGCTTGCGGGAACCCTTCCTTCTTCAGCAGCCACAAGACCGCGAACCCTTCCGGAGAGAGGTCGCTCCCCCGTCGGTCCCGCTCCGCAGCTTTGTAGTCTTCGACCAGCTCCTCCAACTGGAGGAGGGCCTCCCGGGCCGAGAGCTGGCCGGCCTCGAAGGCCTGGGCGATCTGCTCGGCCCGCTCCCCAATGGGGATCAGATAAGGGGCTTGATGCCTCTCCTGCTGGACCAGCTTGTAGAGGGCTTTGATCAGGTTGAAGATCCGAACGGTCTCCGGCTTCTCCTCCCCAGCGAGCCTCTCCAGCAGCTCCACATCGATCTTGTGGATCTCCTCCGGGATCAGGATCTCGCCGGTCCGGGTGTGCCGCTGGACGATCTCCGCGGTCTTGCGCAGGAAGCTCTTATCGACCGGGATATGCGGCTCATAGGCGCTCCGCACGAGGCGATAGATGGCCGTGAGGGACTCGTAGTCCTCCAAGAAGGGCCGGAGGAAGGGGTCCGGGGACAAGATTTCGTAAAGCTCTTCCAGCTCGCGGAAGTATTTGTAGAACTCCTCGCGTCGCTCGCGATCGCGGAAGTGCTCCAGCACGGTCTCTGCGGCCTTGTCCCTGGCCCGGCCGGCCGAGAGGGGGAGATACTCCTCTCGCCCACGGTCCATTAACGCCGTGAAACGGTGCTGGAGGACCTCCAGGCCCTCGATCACCCCCGCCACATCCTCGGAGTCGAAGGCCAGGGCCCGCTCGAGCTTATCGAAGATCCCGACGAAATCCAGGATGAAGCCCGCGGGCTTCCGCCTCCCCTCGTCCTCGTCGGGGCGGTTGACTCGGGCGATCGCTTGCAGGAGCACATGGTCCCGCATCGGCTTGTCGAGATACATGCAATACAAGATCGGGGCATCAAAGCTGGTGAGGAGCTTCTCCGTCACGATGAGGATCTTGGGGGGCTCATCGGGCTTGCGGAATTTCTGGCGAACGGCTCGCTCTTCCTCTTCTGTGCGGTGGTATTGGGCCAGCAAGGGGGGATCGTTGTGGGCCGGGCTGATGACCACAGCCGAGTCCTCCGGCGGGAGATGCTTATCCAGCGCCTCCTTGTAGAGGGCGCAGGCCTCGCGGTCCACCGCCACTAAGAAGGCCTTGTAGCCCATGGGCTCGACATGCTCCTGGAAATGCTCGGCCACAAAGGCGGCGATCTTCCCCACCCGGTCCGGGCTCTTGAGCATGTTCCTCAAGGTCACGGCCCGGTCCAACACCCGGTTCAGCTCCTCGATCTCGCTCACGCCCTCCAGCTCCGCTAGGCTCCAGAACTCCCGCTCCATGGCGTCCCGATCGGCCAGAAGCTCATTGGGAGCGAGGGCATAATGGAGGGGGACGGTCGTGCCGTCCTCGATCGATTCTTTGATGGAGTATTTGTCGAGATAACCCTTAGGGTCGTCCGTCCCGAAGGTCTTGAAGGTCCCCTTCCCGTAGGCGGTCTTGTCGATGGGTGTGCCGGTGAACCCGATGTAGGTGGCATTGGGGAGTGCGCCCATCAGGTAGTTCCCCAGCTCGGCCTCGGTCGAGCGGTGGGCCTCGTCCACGAGGACGAAGATGTTCTCCCGAGGGCTGATATTCGCGGGCATATCGTCGAACTTGTGGATCATCGAGACGATCAGCCCCCGAGTGTCCTCTTCCAGGAGCTCCCGGAGGTGGCGCTTGCTTCGGGCCACCTCGACATGGCCGAAGCCGACGGCCTCCAAGTTCTGGAAGAGCTGCTGCTCCAGCTCGTTCCGGTCCACGATCATGAGCACCGTCGGGTTCCGGAAGAAGGGGTCCTCGATCAGCCGCTTGGCTACGGTGATCATGGTGTAGGTCTTCCCTGAGCCCTGGGTGTGCCAGATCAGCCCCCTCCTCTTCTCGGGGTCCCGGGCCCGCCCGACCACCCGCTCGACGGCCCGCATCTGGTGAGGGCGCAGGACGACCTTGGAGAGCTCACCGTCCTTGCGCACGAAGAGGATGAACTCCGTGAGGGCCCGCAGGACCCTTCTGGGGGCCACAAAGCTCTTCACCAGGGTCTCGAAGTCCCCGGCCTGCTCGTCCCGCCAGTTGAAGAGGGTCTTCCGCGCGAGGCTCCAGGTAGGGCCATAAAAGAACTGGACGAGATGCGTGAGGGCATGGAGCTGGAGGATGGCCATAAGCTCCGGCCCCTCGCGATGATACCGGCGGATCTGGTCGAGGGCCTCCGCGATCCCCTCCAGTCGGGTCGCCGCCTTGGTCTCGACCACGATCACCGGGATCCCGTTGATCAAGAACACGACATCCGGGCGGATCGTGTGGGTCCCGTTGGTGAACTCGAACTCATCCGTCACCTGGAAGGCGTTGGCCTCAACATTCACGGGGTCCAGCAGCCGGACATTCCGCTCGCGGCGCTCGGCCTCGACGAAGACGGTCTTGAGGCCCTTCAGATACTCCCAGGCCTCGAGGTTCCCCTCGATGTTGGGCCGCACGCGCACCAAGCGGCGGATCACCTCCTCGGCCTTGGCCACTGAGTCCACTACGCCGGGGTTGAGCCGCTGGAGCTGCTTCACCAAGACCTCGTGGAGGACCACACCTTCCTCACCGCGCCTGAGGCGTAGGGCTTCATCTCGAGGCAGATACTCCCAGCCGGCCTCTACGGCATAGCGGATGAGGGGGTTCTGGACGGCACCGCGCTCGCTGCCCAAAATCATTACGATCCCTCCTCGAACATCACTGCTGGAACAGCTCCCTGATCAGCTCTTCTCGGCCCATCTGAGGCGCGCCTCCTCCAGATAAGTCGCGACCTCTGCTTCGGGATGGTTATGCGGTGTTCTGAGCCCTTGAAGGAGGAGACCAAGCGCATGTGGCTCCCCGTCTGGCGCACCACCTGATAGCCATACCGTCCCAAGAGTCGGACGAGCTCCTCGCCGCCGACGTCGTGGCGCGCCACGCGCGGAAGCTTCATACGGGGATGACTTCCTCCTGAACGCGATGGAGCCGGATGACCGCAGGCCGCTCCTCCTCATCGAAGTGGCAGCGGACCGCATCGCGCACTTGCTCTTTAAGCTCCTCGAGGCTATCGGCCTCGGGAAGATCGCGTGTCCCAGCGCCCGCGCCTCGTAGCCGCCCTCCGGGGACTCCTCCACCAGAAAGATGATCTCCTTATCCCTATCCCTCATGCCTCACTCCTTCCTCAAAGGATAACTCCTTGAGGCGCGCCTCTTCACCCGCACCTTGCCTGTCATCAGGTGGTGGAGCAGGGTTTTAAATAGAGCCTCCAGGGCTCCTTTGCGCCCCTCCTCGGCGCGGATCTTCTCGTCCACGGCCCGCAGGATGCGGGCGATCTCCTGCTGTTCGGTGAGGGGTGGAAGGGGGATCAATAACTGCTCCACAACTGCTTTGGGTAGTCTTTGTCTACCAGTAGTTCCCTCCATCTTACTGGCTAATTCTTCTCTGATATCTGTCTGTTTTAGGTAGAGTGCCAAATACTCTATGTGTAACTGAGAGATAGGACGTATTGGAATTACTTCTGTGGTTGCAAATCCCTGACCATCTGGAATGTCTTTTACTATCCCTTGCTTTCCATTCTCAAAGCAAGGTGTAATCTTGGCCAGAAGGAAATCCCCTTCCTGAACGGCTATGCCACTCCTAATTTCTTCCGGTCGGCGCATTTCCCAATTTGAAACGTAAATATTATCTTCTGGCAATAACGACATGGGCACAAAAGGGATCAGGGCATTTCTTGCTTGTAGTTTCTGCCGATGGCTTCCTAAATAGGCCACCTCTCCCAACCTTACCACCTGCCAATGCGCCGGGATGGGGCCGATGTCGGTGTCCTGCATAGCAACCTGGTCGGTTCGATCGGCGGGTACGGGGCCGTAGGTGAAGAGGTAACGCATCAGGCTCTTCTTCAGCTCCCGCGCGGCGGCGATGACCCGCTCGGTGGCCTCCTTCGCCTCCTGCACCGTCCGCAGCACATGGGCGATGGCCCTCTGCTCGTCGAGGGGTGGGAGGGGGACCCGTAAAGCCGAAAGAAAATCGCGTGGTTGGATCCTACGGCGATTTGTCGTGCCGACAGCTATACTGCGAAGGGAAACCCAAGTAGATGGACGAGATAGGGTAAATGTCAGAAAATCTTGATCAACCATATCGCGCCTTAGCACCAGTATAGGGAAATCACCGCTCACAAAAGCCCCATTCAAATCCTTTCCTACAAAACCCCAAGCCCCATTGCGCGCATCTATCTTTGAGAAAACAAAATCTCCTTCCCCGACCAGATACAACCTCTTGGTGCCTATGTTGCTACCTTTTTGCTCAGAACGAAACATAAGCCCTTTTGCATAAAGCTTCACAGTGACCAAACGATACACTTGCGCATCTTCTACCACGTGTTCTCGTTGCTTCTTAGGCACAAGGGAAAACACCTCCCCCAACCTCACCACCCGCCACTCCTCGGGGAGGGGGCCGAGTTCGGTCAGGCGGTAGCCTTCGGGGAGGTCATTCGCCCTCATCGCCTCGGCGTTCACGCTCTCCTCCTCGACCCTGGGGCATGACTCCCTTGATGTGCTTCCCCTTCCGCTCATGATGGATACACCCCCACCCCGCAGCGTGTCGCCGCCTGGCGGAGGCCCTCGTCCTGAGTGGCCAGCGGGAGCCCCCGGCGCATCGCCAAGTCGAGATAGGAGGCGTCATAGCTCGAGAGCCGATGCTCACGCGCCAAAGCCAGGATCTCTCCGAAGATCCGCTCCGGGGTCTGCGGCTCCACGGTGATGGGCAACTGCTGCAAGAGCGCCAAGAACTGGACCGCGTCCGCCCGGCTGAGCCGTTCCCTCCGTTCGGCAATGAGAAGCGCGTTGCCCACCTCCAGCGGCCAGACGAGGGGCACAAGGGCCTCGGCCGCTCCGGCCAGGGCCCTCAGCACAGATCGGGTATACGGGTTCAGCTCCTCCCGAAAGGCCCAGGCAACTGCCACGGATGCATCGAGGACGAAGGCTCTCTTCTCCATCAGACAGAATCAGATGCGGCCCTCCTCGATGAGTTCGCGTAGCTTCAGCCCGCCGAGGCTGTGTCTCCCCGCGAACTCCTCAATGGCGGCGATGATCTCTTTGGAATCGGCCTTCTTGGCCGGAGGGACGGGCTCAAGCACTGCCACGGGCACGCCGTGCTTGGTGATCACGATCCGCTCCCCCTTGGCCACGCGCTCCAAAAGCTCTGAGAGATGGGTCTTGGCCTCATACGCTCCGACCGTCGCCATGAGCACCTCCCGATCAAACCAGTCTAAGACTAGTATAAGTCGATCAGAGGAGACCGTCAACTGAGTCAAGTCAAGCCGAGTCGGCTTCTCAACCCAGCTTCAGTCGCTCCAAGACCTCTCAGAGTTCCCGATCAGCCTCGCTCCGCTCCTCCTCGGCCTCTTGCAGCAAGACCGTCGCCTCCTCCAGAGGCAGGACCTCCTCCTGCTCGTCGGCGGCCACATAGCGGCTGGGCGAGAGGTTGTAATCGTTTCGGGCCGCCTCCTCGTCGGTGATGATCGCCGAAAGCCCCTCCTCCTCCCGCCACTCATGGTAAAGCCGGGCGATGGCCGCGATGTGCTCCTCCGTGAGGTAGTTCTTAGGCCGCCCCTTGGCGAAGAGCTTGGAGGCGTTGATGAGCAGGATCTCCCCGGGGTGGCGCTTGCGGGTGTTGATCACCAGGATGATCCCCGGCGCGGTGGTGTTGTAGAAGAGGTTCTCTGGCAAAAGTACCACGGCCTCGATGAGGTCGTGCTCCACGAAGGCCCTGCGGATGTCCCGCTCGCGGTTGGAGCCCCGGTTCCCCGGCCCTCGGGAGACGGCCCCAGTGTCCAGGACCACGGCCATCCGGCCGCCCTCCTTGAGCGAGGAATACATGTGCTGGATCCAGCCCCAGTCGGCGCTGGAGGCGGGAGGAACCCCGAACCGGAACCGCTCGTAGGGGTCGTTCTCGTAGATCTGGGTGGGGAAGTCTTGGTTCCACATCGGGTTGGCCGTGACGAGGTGGAAGCGCCGGATTCGGCCGTCCCCTGCGGTGAAGGCCGGGCCGGTCATGGTGTTCCCCAGGGCGATCTCGGCCTCCATGTCATGGATGACCGCATTCATCTTGGCCATGGCGAAGGTCGAGGGGTTGATCTCCTGGCCGAAGAGCCTGAGGGGTGCCGCTTCTGAGGGGAGCTTCCGGCGGCCGTTCTCCTCCACTCCGTGGGTCTCCAGAAGGCGCAGGTGGTACTTGATCAGGAGCCCACCGGAGTCGCAGCAGGGGTCATAGACCTCCATCCCCGGCTCGGGCTCTAGCATGTAGGCCATGAGGATGGCCACCTCCCGGGGGGTGTAGAACTCCCCGGCGCTCTGGCCCTGGCCCTCGGCGAACTTCCGGATCAGGTATTCATAGGCCCGGCCTAGGATATCGGGCTCGACATCCTCGAGCCCCAGGCGATGACGGCTCAGGACCTGGATGAGGCGGGCCAGGGTCTGGTCATCGATGATCCGCTGCCCAGCGGTGGTGGCGTTGAACTCCACGATGTCGATGGCCCCCTGGAGCTTGGGGTTCTCCCGGGCCAAGGCCCTCACCGCATCCGTCAGATACTCTCCTAAGCCAGTCGTCTTGGTCTTGATCTCGGGCCAGCGGGCCTGCTTCGGCAGATAGAAGCGGAGCAGCTTATGGTCCTGCTCCACGAGCCTCTCGGCGTTGAGTCGGCCGAGCTCCCGGGCGAGCTGGAAGAGCTCATCCTCGAAGACATCGGAGAGCCTCTTGAGGAAGACCAAGGGGAGGATGTAGTCCTTAAAACTTTGGGGCATCGACCGGCCCGCGGATCACGCAGGCGGCCTCCCAGAGCCATTGCTCGAGGGTCGAGAGCTCCAGGAGGCCGGTCCCCTTCCCCCGCCCCAGCTCAGCCTCGGCCGTCATCTCAGAATCCCTTTTCATTAAAGCAGCTTAGGCCCGGGGATGTCAAGCTCTCGCGCTCGGCAGCCCGGCTATTTCCCGTTCCAGGGCTCGGCGCGGAATGCCCCGAGAAGCTCATAATCGATCGGCACATCCGGCTGAGAGGCCCATCACCCTCATTCATAGTGATGCGGTGGTGCTGCTTATCGCTCCCACCCCGATCCTCGCCGGAGCCTTGCAGTTTTTGATCCTCTTCACATCGAGGCAGTCGTTGCAACTGACGAGAACGGGACGCCCCGCTACGGCCCGTTCCAGTTTCAACCCTCTTCATATCGAGGCGTGGGTTCTAACACACTCCCTGCTCTCGGCCCCTCTTGGGATGCGCCCTTCCGAGGCGATTTCCAAACATCAACATCCCTGTCTCTCGCCGGCCCTCACACCCTCTTCTCGGGCCGGAAGCGGCGGAAGCCGAGATCCCATCTGCTGCAAACATGTCTCTGCTCCTCCACAAGCTGGACCGCTGTTGGGATAAGGGTTTTCCGCCGTTTCCCCCTGCGATCCTGGGAGAACCATGTTTGCGAGAGATCGAGGGAATCAGCTTGGAGGCCGATCTCTCGCCATGTTCACCTGTCAATGATCCGGAATCGCCGACAGAATCATAACACGCCCTTAGTTCCGTGGTCAACCTCCGCTTGAGCGCCTGAAGAACCCGACTTTCTCTCCCTCAACCCAAAGAGACAGAGGAGCCCATAGAGGCTCTCCACCTCTAGGCCATGCTCGGCGAAGAATCTCTTTGCCCGGTCGGTATGGAAGGCCGCGAAATCATTAGAGAGCACGATATCCGGCTTCGGCTCAGCCGCGATGGCCGCGGCGAAGATCAGGGCATCTGGGGGATCGGCCGTCGCCAGTTGAGCGGCTTCGACCTCCTCTGGGGTAGGCCAGCGGGTGAGCCGACCCTTAAAGGGGGTGAGGAAGGCTTCAACCTTCGCCAGATGGTTGGGGGACTTCCTTCCGATCACGCGGCGGAGCTCCTCAACCACAGGTTCGCTGAGGATTAGCTCGAATCGCCCCGCTTCATATAGCTCTAGGACCTCGCCGGCTAAGGTCTGCTTGCCTGTCTTGTCCTTCGGGAAGACGAGCATCGCCAAGAGCGCGCCCGTATCGATGAAGACCCGTAGGAGCCGCTCTGGTCTTGGGGACAACTGGTGCGGCGCGCCGAGAGGGGGCATGATGTTCAGGATCGGGTCTAGGATTGGGATTGGGAAGGCTGCTCCCTTAAGGGGGCATACCGTTCCCCATAAAGCTCCCGGCGGATGGCCTTGACCTCCTCCAATAGCTCCTCCTCCGAAAGCCCTCGAGCCTGGGCCATTGGAGCTAAGAGCTCACTGAGCTCCTTCAGCGGGAGTCGCGGCGGCACGCCGCTCTCAGAGCTGCTCGATAGGCTCTTCAACCCCTGACGGATCAGGATCCGGGCCAGGACGGCAGGGCCGACGCCCAGCTCCTCGGCCAGCTTGCGCAAACGCTCTAGGTCTTCGGAGATGAGTCGGACGGTTAGTGCCTCCGCTTTCAGCGGCCGTTCAGGTTTGGCCTTCGCCATTACCGCCTCCTATGCATGCTCTCAGATTCTCAAGTCGGCCAAAAGTATACCAAAGAGGGCGTGAGAGGCAAGCCCGGTAGCATAACCTTCTTCATATCGAGGCAGTCGTTACAACGCGATGAAGGAGGGTCGGCCGCTGATCCTGGACGAGTTTGAGTTTCAACCCCGCCCCAGCTCAGCCTCGGCCGTCATCTCAGAATCCCTTTTCATTAAAGCAGCTTAGGCCCGGGGATGTCAAGCTCTCGCGCTCGGCAGCCCGGCTATTTCCCGTTCCAGGGCTCGGCGCGGAATGCCCCGAGAAGCTCATAATCGATCGGCACATCCGGCTGAGAGGCCCACCACTCAAGATACCTCTCCTGCTGCTGAGCACGGGCCTGGCGGTTGATGCGGAAGCCCTCTAAGGTCTTGAGGAAGTCCTCCGGGAGAAGCTCCTGGCGCTCGCTGTTGAACCCCCGGCTCTTGGCGCGCTTGACCAACTCCTCGAGCTCCGCCCCGCTCATCCCTTCAGTCTGGGCCACCAGCGTTTGCAGCAGTTGGTCGAGCTCCGCTCCGCTGATGGCTAAGGCTGGTGCCCGCGGAAAGGCCCCCGTCAGCCCCAGGTGGATCTCTAAGATCTGGCGGCGGGCCGCGGCATCGGGATAAAGGAAGGGCACGAGGCAGTCGAACCGCCCTGGCCGGATGAGTGCGGGATCGAGCTGCTCAGGGGTGTTGGTGGTCCCCACCAGGATGGACTTCCGCTCTTTCCTCCCCAGCCAGGATAAGACCTGATTGAAGACCCTGCGGGTCTCCTCGGAGGCGCTGTCATGGGCCTGGCCGCGCCTCCCGAACTTATCGATCTCGTCGATGAACAAAATACAAGGGGCCATCTGCTCGGCCAATCGGATCGCGGCCTCGAAGAGCCGGCCTGACATCCCGAGATACTGGTGGTAGAGGTTCTCCGTCTTGAAGTTGATGAAAGGGAGACTCAATTCTTTAGCCAGAGCCCGGGCGAAGATCGTCTTACCAGTCCCCGGGGGGCCGAAGAGCAAGATACCCCGGGGCAACTCCACCCCGAAGTGGGCCGTCCGCCCCGGCTCCCTCAGGACCCGGATCAAGCGGCCGGCGATGAGCCTCTTCACCGGCTCGTAGCCACCCACGCTCTCGAAGCCCTCGGTCGGCTCCTCGAGCTCCAGGAGGTTCGAGCGGGCGATGAGCTCGGACTTCAGCCTCTTGATCTGCTCCAGCGAGAAGGCCTTACACCCGCTGAGCTGCCAGGCCTCCCGGAGCACGCATCCCAGCTGGTACAGGTTTAGGCCGGTGGTGTTCCTGACGAGGATCTCGCGCTCTTGAGTACTTAGAGAGACCTCTAAGGAGTGGCTCGTCTGCGAGATGATATGGTCCCGTTCGGCCTCGGTCGCAAGGGGGGAGCGCTCCAGTGCCATCCGGTCCGCCGTCAGCTCGTCCACCACCTGGCCCAGGCTCCCCGCGATGAGCACAATGAGCGATCGGTGGAGGATAATCGAGGGGTGATGGGCCCAGGCCCGCAGGGCATCGATCAAGGGCTGGTCCTTGAGGTCTTCACGGAAGGGGTCCAAGTCCTCTAGGATGAGGACGGCTTGGCGCCCTTTGAGGATGGGGTCCAGATGCTTCAGGGCTTCGGGGAGGCTTAGGATCGGCTGTTGGACCGCGCTCGTGATCATGGCATCGTAGCTTCCAGCGGCCCCGCGGGTGACGGGCACGAAATGGCCTCGCTCCTTGTCCCAAGTCCTTAGCCCATCCCAGCGGTTAAAGGCGAAGATCTCGGCTCTAGGGAAGCGCGCTACCAAGAAGGCCTTGATCTGCCTGTAGCGCACAGGGTCCTCCGTCTCGAAGGCCACCACAGTGCTGGCGTTGCTCTCCCACTTCCGGATCCCCTCCTCGAGATAGCCGAAGTCGAGATGAGCTTCTCCCTGAGGCTCCGGCTCCGTCGCCTCTATATCCATCACGGCCGCCTGACCCTGCGGCTCTCTCTCCCTCTCCCTGCGGAAGTGCCTCATCTTATCTATCTGATCCTAGTCCACGGCCTTGGGGGATGCGATATGGCTGGGGCGGACCCTGAGTCCGTGTCTCGGCCGCGATCTCGGCCGGGCTCTTCTGCCTCAGCGCTTCAACATGGGTGAGCAGCCCCAGCTCGGCCAGCGTTCGCCGGAGCTCCTCCTCCGCGAGGGCACAGTCCTCGCCAGCGTAGCCCACAAAGTCGACATGGACATTCCCCTGCTCGTCAATGAAAGTGCGGATGGTCTTCATTCACTCTCTCACCCCACTGACGACCACAACGGGCTGGCCTCGGGCCGTCCGGGCCTCCTCGACCGAGACGCGGAAGCCTAGCTTGGCCTGAGCGCGCATCACCGCGATCACCGCGTAATTCCGGGCGATCTCATCGCAGATCCTCTGGGCGACCTCCGGGCGGGAGACCAGCTTGCCTATCAGCTCATCCTCCGGGGTGGCATCATAGACGAAGCTCAGCCGGCCATCCGAGGCAATATTGATCCCGATGCCCTTGGGGAAGTCCCCGGTCCGGATGGCTATCAGGGACCTATGCTGCTTCCCTGTGCAGTCGGAGTAGAAGGCCTGCGGGCCATAGGAGACGACCCCGCCGTGGTCTTTAGCAACCTTCTCTAAGGCCCTCTGGAGGATCTCGAAACAGAGACTCCCCCTGGGGATGTTCAGCTCCCCGGTGAGGGGATTCGGCCGGGGGAGCTCCCGCTTCGGGATCACAATGCCCGTGGTATAGCGTGATTCGCGACTCATCGGCTCACTCCTCTCCCTCTTCGGGCTCACGCGTGTTCATCATCTTGTATAACCCCAGCGCGGGGCCAAACCTCTCAGCTCAGCCCCGGCCCCTCTTGGTCAGTCCAGGACGATCCGGGAGGCCCGGAAGGCCCGAGAGACAGCTTCGAGCCGGACCAACTCCTCTCGGGCCGTCGCTAACTTCTGGCGCAGCTCTTGCTCCTCCTGGGCCTTCCGCTCCAGGGCCCGCCGGTATCTCTCCAGAGCCTCGGCCTTGTCCCCTATCAATCGCTCAAGCTCCTCCAAGCGGAGCAAGCTCGCCCTAATGGCGAAGGGGATCTGTTCTTCCAACCCCTTTTGGGCCTTGACCCAGGCCAGGGCCTCCCTCTTCTCCCTCCGTAGCTCCCTATCTCCCAGCTTTCGGAATTCCTCCTCCCACCAGCGGCGCTTGAGCGTGAGGTTCTCAGCATCCCCGCGGCAGAGCTCTACAACAACCTCCTCTAGCTCGGCCTGCTCCCGGAGGGATCGGCCATAGCGCCCTTCCAGACCACGAATCCTCTGGGAGAGTGCCTCGCGTGCCCGCTCGATCTCGGCCAGCCTGGCCTGATGCCATCTGATCTCGCGCCGCTGCCACCGGACCTCGCGCCAGTAGGGGAGCTTCTTAGTGAGCCCCCAGAGCTCGAGGATGAGGATCCCCTCCCCCAAGATGAGAGGCGCCACAAGGATGAGGGTGGCGAACCACGGTATCCCACCAAAGGCGTAGAAGATCAGCATAGCGAGCAGCAAAGAGCCGACGGTTGCACCTACCAGGACCGCGGCGCTAGTAAAGGTGAGCCTATACCTCCGGGTGAGCTGGAGCCTGAGGTGCCGGATGGAGTAGTAAATAGCGGCTCCGTATAGGATCAACGGGAGCAGTGATAGCAATAATAAGAGGAAGATGAGCCAGCCGCCGTCAGTGCCGTTACTGCTCTCCTCTCTCATCTTCTCTCTCGGCTCTCGACCCTTGGCCCTCCTTCTGGAACTAGAAAGAAATAGAATCGTCACCCATCCATTCATGAGAACGACCGGAGGGACGCAAACCTTTCAGGCCAAAGGAGGCAAAGGGAAGGAGAGAGATCGAGCCCCCAGCCAGAGCCAGAGAAGGGCCATAAGACCAGGGGCTCTTGCTTAGTCCGGCTCCGCTCCCAGCGGGGCTTTATCCCCATCGGGTTATAAAACCCTTAATGCTTATGGGAGGCTTCCATACCGCTTCGCAGTCTTCACACTCTGCAACAAGGGGACGTGGTCGTGGTAGTGGATATTCCATTGCCATGTTTCCATACCGCTTCGCAGTCTTCACACTCTGCAACGGTCTTCGAAGAGCGGCTGAG
>JBBIJD010000043.1:0-14504 GCA_037446135.1 Candidatus Fraserbacteria bacterium | reverse complement strand
TCGTCGCCCTGGCCGCGATGAGACTTGTCAACCCCGGGGGACCTTGTGCTATAATAAAGATCACACGGGGAATAGGAATCTGTCCTATAATCTCCGGTATCAAGGAGAAGGAGGTGGGAGCTGGCCGCATTAAGATCTTGAGGAATAACCCTTAAGGTTAGAGGAAGGAGGCTTGGATGCGAAGAAAGACAGTATTCCTAGCGTTAGGAGCCTTAGCGGTGCTGATCCTGCTCAGCGCGGTCGGGGCGTCATCGACCATTTATGCGGGCCGCTTAACAGATTATAGGGTCGTCCCGGGAGGCTGTGGCAAGGATTGCTATGCCGTAATAGTCCGCAATACGGACTCCGGCCTGAACAAGTTCGGCCTGGGGTTTGAAAGATCGGTGGAACTTCTTGATTGCACACCTATTGGGGACGGCCGGGTCTGCAAGATCGAGGGCGGTGGTAGCTACTGGAGGGTATGGCTCAAAGGGGAGCTTATGCCGGGAGGTGTTCTTATCTGCACCTTCAAGCCCGAGTCTGGGGTCAAGTTCGTCTTCGGCTTCAAGGTCGATTCCCAGCAGCTCCCTGAGGGATGCAAGTAGCGAGTGCAGAGGGAGGTGAGAAAGAGGCGCAGTATAAGAGGCTGAGCGTCAAGACCAATGTGTAATAAAGAGGAGGTAAGGAGACAGGATGAAAAAGTTACTGATTGCGGTTAGTCTAGTGGCAGTATTGCTGGCGCTCTCGGTGGGCAGCGCCCTGACCCAGCAGGCGCGCACCGGGGCCTGGGTGGATGAGATAGTCTTCACCGAGGTGGTCGATCGAGCCCAAGCGGTCGATATGCTCAATGCCAACCAGCTCGACCTCTACGCCTTCGGGATCTCTGAGCCCGAGATCTTCAAGAAGATCAAGGAGTCGCCCGCGCTGGGGTATGAGACCTCCTACGGCTCATACAACGAGCTGACCTTCAACCCCGTCGGGCCGACCTTCCCCGGAACTGGGGCGTTCAACCCCTTCCACTTCCCCAGGATCCGCGAGGCGATGAACTGGCTGATCGACCGCAACTATATCGTCAACGAGATCATGGGCGGCTTGGGAGTCCCGCGCTGGTTCGCCATCACCCCGGCCTTCCCCGACTATGCCCGGTATGCCGATATAGCCCGGGCCCTCGAGCTCCAATACGGCTATGACAAGGAGAAGGCCAAGGCCGTCATCACTGAGGAGATGACAAATGCCGGCGCGGTCCTTCAGGATGGGAAGTGGTATTACGGCGGGCAGCCGGTGACGATCATCTTCCTCATCCGCGTCGAGGACGAGCGGCGCCAGATGGGCGACTACATCGCGACTTTGCTCGAGGATATCGGCTTCACCGTCGACCGGCAGTATAAGACCGCAAGAGAGGCCTCAGCCTGCTGGATCCGGTCCGATCCGGCCACCGGTTGCTTCCATATCTACACCGGCGGTTGGGTCACCACTTTAATTGACCGGGACCAGGGGGGCAACTTCGACTTCTTCTATACTCCAAGAGGGCTCCCTTACCCGCTCTGGGCGGCCTACACCCCCGATCCGGAGTTCGACGCGGTCGCGGAGCGGCTGGCCCGGAATGACTACAAGACCATGGACGAGCGGCGAGAGCTCTTCGCCCAGGCCCTCGAGCTCTCGATGAAGGACTCCGTCCGGGTCTGGCTCGCCAACCGCGTCAGCATCACCCCGCGGCGGGCGAATGTGGCTGTTGGGGCCGACCTGGCCGGCGGGGTCTATGGCTCTTGGATCTGGGGCTTCACCATCCGGTTCACCGATCAGCCTGCAGGCGGGACGATGCGGATCGCCATGCCCAGCATCCTCCCTGAGCCGTGGAACCCGCTCGGCGGCACAAACTGGGTCTATGACATGATGATCATGCGCGGCATGTCCGAGACCATGTGCCAGCCGAGCCCGTTCACCGGGCTCTTTCTGCCGCAGCGGGTCGAGAAGGCCGAGGTCTATGTCAAGGAAGGGCTCCCGGTCTTCAAGAGCCTCGACTGGGTGGACCTGAAGTTTGAGCCGGAGATCAAGGTCCCGGCTGGCGCCTGGATCGACTGGGATGTCAAGGCCCAGAAGTTCATCACCGTCGGCCAGAAGTATCCCGAGGGGCTGACCGCTAACGCTAAGGTCGTGGTCCACTACGCCCCAGAGCTCTACCAGATGAAGTGGCATGACGGGGTGAACCTCTCGCTCGCGGACATCGTCTTGCCCCTCATCCTCACCTTCGACCGGGCGAACCCCGATAGCGCGATCTACGATGAGGTCGTAGTCCCGGACTTCGAGCAGTTCCAGCAATACTACAAGGGCTTCCGGATTGTGCAGAAGGACCCGCTTATCACCGAATACTACACCGACCTCACCTACCTGGACGCCGAGACCTTGGCCTATGCCGGGGTCCTCGAGCCATACTATAGCTACGGCCCTGGGTCGATGCATGCCCTAGCGCTGGGGATCCTCGCCGAGGCGAACCAGGAGTTGACCTTCACCAGCGATAAGGCGGACAAGCTCGGGAAAGAGTGGATGAACTACATCGCCGGGCCGAGCCTCCCGATCCTCGAGAAATACCTGGATCAGGCGATCGCTGACAAATACATCCCCTACGCCAATACCCTCGGGGAGTTCATAACCCCCGATCAGGCAGTGGCGCAGTATCAGGCGCTGAAGGCCTGGTATCAGGCGAAGGGCCACTTCTTCGTCTCCCAGGGGCCGTCCTATCTTGAGGAAGTCCGGCCTGTGGAGAAGATCGTGGTCCTGAAGCAGAACACGGCCTTCATCGACCCCTCGGAAGGGAACCGGATCAAGTGGCTCGAGTTCGGGAAGCCGAAGATCGCCGCGGTCGAGGTCACCGGCCCGGGAGAGGTCAAGATCGGTGGAGTCGCGGACTTCTTGATCAATGTGACCTTCGAGGACCAGCCCTATCCTCTAGCTGAAATAGACTTCGCTAAGTATCTCGTCATCGATGCTACGGGTAAGCTGGCCCTCGTCGGCCCGGCCGAGCCGGTCCGTGACGGACTGTTGGTCGTCTCACTCTCTTCAGCGGATACCGCGAAACTCGTCCCCGGTCCGAACCGGCTCGAGGTGGTCGTCGTCTCGAAGGTCGTGAGCATCCCTGGCTTCGGGAGCCTCGGGTTCGTCACGACCCCATAAGGGAGGAAAAGCAGGGGTCGCGAGAGGGTTTTTCCTCCTCTCGCGACCCCTTGTCTTCTTTTTCGCCCCCGTTTGTATAATAAGGCCGAGGATTAAGCGATGGCTGAATCGACGACCGCCCTGCCTGGGAAACAGCGGCTTAGTGTAGCCAAACGGAGTGTGGCCTTAGAGACGCTCGGCCGTTTGGTGAAGTATGTCTCCACTCGGGGGATCGCCCTCTTCCTCGCCGCTGTCATTGGAGTTTATCTGACGATCCTCATCGCCAACATGGGCGGCTATGTGGATCAGATCAAGATCGGCGAGATCAGGGAGCAGGTGGGGGCCTCGGTCCTGGCCAATCCGGCATTGCAGGGGCGCCCGGCGAGCGAGATCAAGAAGTATGTGGAAGAGCAGGTGGAACTGGAGATCAAGCGGTTAGGGCTGGATAAGCCCTTTATCCTCCGGAGCTTCAAATACCTCACCGCTGCCCTCTCGCTCAGCCTAGGCCGGTCCGAGCACCTGACGAGCGACAGCGGCTCGCGGCAGGTCCGGCTGATCCTGCTCGAGCGCCTCCCGGCCACTCTCTTGCTCTGGGGGCTGGCCGACCTCTTCTTATTCTTCGCCTCGGTCCTCTTCGCACTCTACCTCTCCCGCCGCTATGGGAGCTTCCTCGACCGAACGGTGATCGCCCTCGCCCCGACCTCGGCTGCCCCACCATGGTTCTATGGGATTATCCTCATCCTGATCTTTGCCTCGGTCCTCCGCATCCTCCCTTACGGGGGCATCGTCGATGCCCCGCCGCCGCGGACCACTCTCGGGTATACCCTGAGCGTCTTCAAACATCTGGCTCTGCCAGTGCTCGCCGTTATCCTCGCCTCGATCTTCATTACCATTTACAACTGGCGGACCTTCTTCTTGATCTTCTCCAGTGAGGATTATGTGGAGATGGCCAAGGCTAAGGGGCTCCCCTCAGGGGCGATCGAGCGACGTTATATCTTGAGGCCGACCCTCCCCACGATCATCACCAGCTTCGCACTAATGCTCATCGCCATGTGGATGGGCGGGATCATTACCGAGACGATCTTCGTCTGGCCGGGGTTAGGAAGGCTCCTCTACGAGGCGATCGGGAGTTTCGACACCCCGGTGATCGTGGCCTCGGTCGTCCTCTATGCCTACCTCTTGGCGATCACAGTCCTACTCCTGGATATCATCTATGCAATAATCGACCCGCGGGTGAGAGTCGGTGGAGAAGGGAAGCTGAGACTATGAGGGCCATACTGGAAGCGTTAAAGGAGGTCTCGCGGTATAAATCAGCCGTCGTCGGGTTAATATTGATCGCTATCCTTGTGCTTATTGCCATCTACACCGTCTTCGCTATCCCTTACAGCAAGGTAATTCAGCTCTGGCGGGGCGGGGAGGGGATCTGGCTGGAGAACCCCAAGAATGCCATGCCGAGCTGGGTGAACCTCTTCCCCGGCACGAACCTCCCCAAGACGATCATCGTGAGCAGCCGCAACGGAGGAGAAAAGAGCCTCGAGCCCCTCCAAGGAGGGGTGAGGAAGGTGAGGATCTCACTGCCGTTCGATTATAGCTATGACGGCTTCCCCAAGGAGCTGAACCTCTTCTTCGAGGCGAAGTATAAGGAGCGGCAGCCACACCTCTCCATCTCTTGGATCACGCCCGACGGGCGGAAGGTCCCCCTGAGCGATCGGGGGATAAAGGCCAGTGACTACTATTATATCTCGCTTGATGCCCAACTCACGAAGAAGCTCGGGGGCCAGCCCCCCCAGGTCGGGCTCTTCACGGACCCGTTGGCCGAGAAGCCGGTCCCCTTCAAGGGGCGGTATGAGCTGGTTATCGACGGCTACTTATTTGAGGAGGGGGCAGACTTCGAGGCCAAGCTCGTCGTCTACGGCCAGGTCTATGGGCTGGCAGGGACTGACCATCTCCGGCGGGACCTAATGCTCGCGATGCTCTGGGGAACTCCGGTAGCGCTAGCCTTCGGGATCTTGGCGGCCCTCGGAACGACGGTCCTCACCCTGTTCATCGCCGCGGCGGGGGTCTGGTTCGGCGGTTGGGTCGATGCCGCCATCCAGCGGATCACCGAGGTGAACATGATCCTCCCGATGCTGCCGATCCTGATCCTCGTCGGGACGCTCTATTCCCGGAGCGTCTGGCTCATGCTGGGGATGGTGATCATCCTGAGCATCTTCGGTGCGGGGATCAAGACCTATCGGGCGATGTTCCTCCAGATCAAGCAGGCCCCTTACCTCGAGGCGGCAAGGGCCTACGGGGCTCGGAACCTGCGGATCGTCCTCCGCTATATGGTCCCGAAAGCGGTCCCGACCCTGATCCCGCAGTTCGTCATGCTCATCCCCGGGTATGTCTTCCTCGAGGCCTCGCTCGCGGTCCTCGGGTTGGGAGACCCGATCCTCCCGACCTGGGGGAAGGTGATCCAGGATGCCGAAGTGAATGGGGCGCTCTACCTGGGCCACTACTATTGGGTCCTCGAGCCCTCGCTCCTCCTGATGGTGACCGGCCTTGGGTTCGCGATGGTCGGGTTCGCCCTCGACCGGGTCTTCAATCCGAAGCTGAGGCAGATATAGAAACAGATGAAGGATGAGGAACTCCTGCGGGTTAAGGATCTAAACTTATACTTCCGGACCACTAAAGGTGTCCTCCAGGCGGTGGACAAGGTGAGCTTCGAGCACCACTGGAACCGGGCGGTCGTGATCGTCGGCGAGTCGGGTTGCGGGAAGACCTCGCTGGCAAGGGCGATCCTCCGCCTCCTCCCGCGGAATATTGATACCTATACTGGCCAGGTCTTCCTGGATGGGATCGATGTGATGAAGCTGAGTGAGGAGGCCTTTCGCCGGGAGGTCCGCTGGGTCAAGCTGGCCCTCGTCCCTCAGGCAGCGATGAACTCCCTCAACCCCGTGATCAGGGTGGGGGACCAGGTCGCGGAGCCGCTGCTGGTCCACCGCCTGGTGAAGAGCAAAAAGGAGGCCTGGGAGCGAGCGCGGGCGGCCTGTGAGATCGTCGGTGTGCCGGTCGACTTCCTCACACGGTATGCCTTCGAGCTCTCCGGGGGGATGCGCCAGCGGGTGGCGATCGCTATGGCCCTGGTGACGAACCCCGCCCTGGTCATCCTCGATGAGCCGACCTCGGCACTCGATGTCCTGACCCAGGCGAACATCATGAATGTGCTGAAAGGGCTGAAGCAGAAGCTCGAGGCGAGCTTCATCCTCATCACCCATGACATCGCCACTTCAAGCGAGCTAGCCGATGACGCGATCGTCATGTATGCCGGGCAGGTGATGGAGGTCGGGAAGGCAGGTGAGTTCTACCTCGAGCCGCTCCATCCTTACTCACGGAAGCTGATGGCCAGTGTCCCGACACTCCGCGAGGATAAGGAACTAGAGTTTATCCCGGGTCAGCCGCCGAGCCTGATCAATCCCCCTAAGGGTTGCCGGTTCGCCCCCCGCTGCCCTTCGCGGTTCGCGCGGTGCGATGAGGAGCCGCCGTTGTTCGAGCTGAACGGACGGAAGGTGAAGTGCTGGCTCTATGCCTAGCCTAGAGATGGAAGATAAAGTCCTGCTCTCAGTGAGAGATCTTCATACCTGGTTCGAGCTGCGGAAGTGGGGCTTCGCCCGAGTGGGGTTCGTCCGGGCAGTCGATGGGGTGAGCTTCGACCTCCGCCAGGGGGAGGCCGTGGCCGTGGTGGGCGAGAGCGGCTGCGGGAAGAGCACCCTAGCGCGGACGATCCTCGGCCTCTATCGGCCGACGCGCGGGGAGGTGATCTTCGACGGGAAGAGCCTGGACCACATCGGTCCTTGGTATCACTCCCAGGTCGGCTATGTCCAGCAGGACCCCTACGGGGCCTTGCCGCCCTTCATGAATGTCCAGCGGATCCTGCGGGAGCCGCTCCTGGTCAATGAGATCGGGACGAAAGAGGAGCAGGAGCGGCGGATCCGCGATGTCCTGGAAGAGGTGAAGCTCACCCCGGTCGAGGACTTCCTCTATAAGTTCCCGCACATGCTCTCCGGGGGGCAGCAGCAGCGGCTGGTGATCGCCCGGGCGATGATCCTCCAGCCGAAGCTCCTCGTCGCTGATGAGCCGGTCTCGATGCTCGATGCCTCGGTCCGGGTCGAGATCCTCAAGCTGTTGCGGAACCTCCAGAGCGTCCATAACCTCGTGGTCATCTACATCACCCATGACCTCTCGACCGTCCGGTTCTTCTCTGAGCGGATCTTCGTGATGTATGCCGCGAAGATCGTGGAGAAGGCCGGGGTGCGCGAGCTGCTCCACAACCCTCTCCATCCCTACACTCAGGCGCTCTTGACGGCGATCCCCGATCCCGACCCGCGAAATGCCACGACCTTCAAGGAGATCCCGCCGGGGGAGCCGCCGAGCTTGCTTAAGCCCCCACCGGGCTGTCGGTTCCATCCCCGCTGTCCCCATATCATCAAGGGAAGATGCGACCTGGAGGAGCCGCCGGAGTTCGAGCCAGTGCCGGGCCACTTCGTGGAATGCTGGCTCTATGAGAGACGCTCTTCACAGCCGGCCCAGCGGGAGCGCTCAGAGCAATCCGTCACTTCGCGGTCCTGATCACAGAGATGAAGGGGAGAAGCCCATTGTGGCTGATGTTTCTCGGCTTTGCCCTCCTCCTCGTTGGGGTCCTCCTGCCCTTGCTGATGGTCATCAGGCTCCTCGAGTCGACCTTCCTCTTGAACTTCCTGGCCTTCATCGCTTCGCTTACCGGCCTGATCATCGGCTTCTCCGGGGTCGTCCAATACATCCGCGGGGGGGTGGGCCGGGGCTGAGCTGGGCCCAGGGAAGCCCCTCCTGTATGATCAGCCCTTCAAGCGATGAGCGGGCAATTGGAGTTGAGAGATGGCTGAAGCGACCGTAGCCTCTAGAGAGAAGTGGCTGAGCCGGCGGAGTGCGGCCCTCGAGGCGCTCAACCGCTTAGTAAAGTATATCCTCACTCGGGGGACCGCCCTCTTCCTCGCCGCTGTCATTGGAGTTTATCTGACGATCCTCATCGCCAACATGGGCGGCTATGTGGATCAGATCAAGATCGGCGAGATCAGGGAGCAGGTGGGGGCCTCGGTCCTGGCCAATCCGGCATTGCAGGGGCGCCCGGCGAGCGAGATCAAGAAGTATGTGGAAGAGCAGGTGGAACTGGAGATCAAGCGGTTAGGGCTGGATAAGCCCTTTATCCTCCGGAGCTTCAAATACCTCACCGCTGCCCTCTCGCTCAGCCTAGGCCGGTCCGAGCACCTGACGAGCGACAGCGGCTCGCGGCAGGTCCGGCTGATCCTGCTCGAGCGCCTCCCGGCCACCCTCTTGCTCTGGGGCACCGGGGAGTTACTGCTCTTCTTCATCTCCGTCTTCTTTGCCCTCTACCTCTCCCGCCGCTATGGGAGCTTCCTCGACAAGCTGGTGATCGCCCTCGCCCCGACCTCCGCTCCCCCGCCCTGGTTCTATGGGATCCTCCTCATCCTGGTCTTCGCCTCGGTCCTCCGCGTCCTTCCCTACGGGGGTATCGTCGATGCCCCGCCGCCGCGGACTACCCTCGGGTATACCCTGAGCGTCTGCAAGCACCTGATCCTCCCGATCGCAGCCCTCCTCATTGAGGAGATCTTCGTGGCTATCTACAGTTGGCGGACCTTCTTCTTGATCTTCTCCAGCGAGGATTATGTGGAGATGGCCAAGGCCAAGGGGCTCCCCTCAGGGGCGATCGAGCGACGTTATATCTTGAGGCCGACCCTCCCCACGATCATCACCAGCTTCGCGCTGATGCTCATCGGCATCTGGACCGGCGGGATCGTCACGGAGACGGTCTTCGTCTGGCCGGGGTTAGGAAGGCTCCTCTACGAGGCGATCGGGGCCTTCGATACCCCGGTGATCGTGGCCTCGGTCGTCCTCTACGCTTACCTCCTGGCGATCACGGTCTTCCTCTTGGATATCGTCTACGCGATCCTCGACCCGCGAGTGAAGGTCGGGGCCGAAGGCCGGCCTAGCCTTTGACCACTACCATTGGCCGCAGTCTGGCGACCCTCTGGTTGATCCCGGAGTTGTGGGCTGCTGCGGCGACGATCTCGATGTCTTTATAGGCTCCGGGGGCCTCCTCAGCCAGCCCGGCCATCGAGTGGCCACGGACGGTGATCCCCTGCTTCTTCAGCTCCTCCCGGAGCTGCTCTCCGCGGAACTGCTTCTTCGCCTTCTCTCTTGACATCTCCCGCCCCGCGCCGTGGATCCCGCTCCCGAAGGCCTCCCTCAGGCCCTTCTCCGTCCCGCGCATGATGTAACTGTAGGTCCCCATCGTCCCGCCGATGAAGATCGGGTGGCCGACATCCCTGTATCTTTGAGGGTTCTCCTCCCTTCCAGGGCCGAAGGCCCGCGTCGAGCCCTTCCGATGGACTAGGAGCCGCTTCCGCTGGCCGTCGACCTCGTGGACCTCGAACTTGGCGGTGTTGTGCCCGACATCGTAGAGCATCTTGATCTCTTCCAGCCGCAGACCGAAGGTCGCGGCAAGGGTCTTCCGCACGAGATGGGCCAAGGCCTGGCGGTTGGCAAAAGCACAGTTGATCCCGCAGTTCACCGCGGAGATGTAGCGTTCCCCCTCGGGGCTCTCGATCGGGGCGCAGACCAGCTCCCGCTCCCGGATCGGGATCCCGTATTTCTTGCTCGCCCGCTCGAGCTCCTGGAGGTAGTCCTGGCCGATCTGGTGGCCTAAGGCCCGCGAGCCACAGTGGATGGCCACGAGGACCTGGTCCTTCTCCAGGCCATAGGCTTTGGCTGCAACCTCGTCATAGATCTCCTCGACATATTGGACCTCGAGGTAGTGATTCCCCGAGCCGAGGGTCCCGACCTGCTTGAACTGGCGTTCCTTGGCCTGGGGGCTCACCGTCCCCGGGTCACAGCCGGCGATCCGTCCCCGCTCTTCCGTGTATTCCAGGTCCTCAGGGAAGCCATAGCCGCGGGCGATCGCGAACTCCGCGCCCTGCATGAGGACCTGATCGATCTCCTTCATTGAGAGCTTCAGTTCGCCAGTCGAGCCGAGCCCGGCCGGAATATCTCGGAAGAGCCGGTCGGCCAGCTCCTCCTTCTTTGCTTCTATGTCATGTCTTTTTAGTGGGGTGCGCAATGTCCTGACACCACAGTTGATGTCGAACCCGATCCCGCCCATTGCGACCACACCGCCATCCTTGGGGTCGAAGGCCGCGACCCCGCCGATGGGGAAGCCGTAGCCGGGATGGATGTCGGGCATCGCGAGCGAGGCCTTGACGATCCCGGGGAGGGTGGCGACATTATAGACCTGGAGGAGGGCATTCCACTCCTTGGCCGCGCCGCTCTCCTTCAGGAGATGGTCGATGATCCTCTGGTCCCCGTAGATCCTCCCGGGGACGCGCATCTCGCCCTGCTTGGGCAGCTCCCAGACATAATCGCTAATCCTCTTCAACTCAAGATTAACCATAGCGCTATCATTTAACCAATTCTGGGGCCGGAGTGCAACTCCCTAAAGGTCGACGACGCACTGGATAAGGTATTCCTCACCAGGCCCGCTTGGGGCGCGCCGCTCGAGCTTGAGCCCGGCGTAGGTCGCGGCCTTGACCTCGACCTTCGCGCCGTGACGCTGGGGATCGAGCGGCTCGCCCCAGGCCTCCCCGTGGAGGCGATATCCCTCGCCTTCACGGGAGATCCGGACCGCGAACTTGGAGAAGACCAGCCCAGTGAGGTCCCGCTTTAGGAGCAACTCCCCGAGCCAGGCCACAAACAAGGTCTCCAAAGAGTCGGCCCGGCACTCGAGCTCGACCCTCTCCTTTGGCGAGACGCGCTCGAGCTCGACCATCAGGGAGAACATCCCCCTTGCTCCCTCGGAGAAGGCCTCCTCGAGTGTCCTCCCGATCCCGCGGACTCCGGCATCGGCCTCGTGTTCGAGGATCTCGAAGGGCATGGTTAAAAAGGAGGTGCGCCTCCCTCTTCTAGCCTGAAGAGCGGCCTATAGATCGCCCCAGCAGGGTCGAGCTGGCTCTCCATCAAAGTCAGGCCGCGGGCCTCCGCGACGAACCGGAATGGCGTGAGCTTCACCCCAGCGAGCCCGCTCCCCATCCTCGTCCCGCCCTTCACTCGCCCGAGCGTCACATGTGGGGTGTAGGGCTTCCCCTCCGGGGGGAAGCCGAGCGGCTCGAGCTCCTCCTCTAATCGCTCATAGAGCCGGATGATCTCTTGAGGCGGCGCGGAGCTCCCCACCCAGATCACCCTCGGCCTTTGGGGATTGGGGAAGGCCCCGAGCAAGTTCAATTCCAGGGAGAATGGCTTGAACCCCTCCCAAGCCGCCTCTGCAGCCAAGTGCAGCTCCTCGACCTGGTCTGGTGCGACTTCCCCTAGGAATTTCAGGGTCACATGGAGGTTCTCCCGCTTGACCCAGCTCACTCGGGCCGCTCGCAAGGCCGGCTCGCGCTTCAGGGCCTGGATCAGCCCGTTCAGGCCGTCCTTGATGGGCTCATCGAGCTCGATGCAGAAGAAGGCGCGCATCCCCTAGAGGAGCTCCACCTCCGTCAACTGGACCAATTCCTCGCAGTAGTGGCAGCGGAGGCGCGGCCCCGTCCCGGCCGGCCGCTCGGTATGGAAGACCGTCTCGACCCCCTCCGGGCTATTGGTAATGCAGTTCCGATTCGGGCACTTGACGATCCCTACCAGCCGCTCGGGGAGCTCGACCCGGTCCTTCTTCACCACCTTATAGTCCCTGATGATATTGATCGTCGCTTGGGGAGAGATGAGCGCGATCTTGTTGATCTTCTCCTCATCGAGGAATTGGCCCTCAACCTTGACGATATCCTTCTTCCCGTAGCGGGTGGAGCGGACATTCATCGCCACGATCACCGAATCTGTGAAGCCGGCCGCGATCCCCAGGATCTTGAGGACGAGCGGGGCCCGCCCGGCCCGGATGTGATCGATCACCGTCCCCGCGGCGATCTTCGAGACCTTTAATTCTTCCCTCATCTTCACCCCAGAAGGATCAAAGAGAGCAGGGCCATCCGGACTGGGACCCCATTTGCGGCCTGCTCGAAGTATTTGGCCTGAGGGAGGGCATCGACCTGTGGGGCGATCTCTCCTACCCTCGGGAGTGGATGCAAGATTATCGCCTCGGGCTTGAGCTGACGGCAGGCCTCCAGGTCGAGGACATAGGCCCCTTTCACCCGCTCATACTCCTCGACATCGGGGAACCGCTCCCGCTGGATCCGCGTCATGTAGACGACATCGAGGCCAGTCAGGTCCAGCTCCTCCACCTCCTCGAAGGCCACCCTCCCTCGCAGCTCTTCCTCTAGGATCCGCGATGGCATCCGAAGGAGCGGGGGAGAGATAAGCCGGAGCCTTACCCCCTCAAAATGAGTCAGCGCCGTCGCCAGTGAGTGGACCGTCCGGCCATATTTGAGGTCCCCGACCAGCCCGATGTAAAGGCCATCGATCCGGCCGGAGCACCTCCTGATGGTAAAGAGATCGAGCAGGGTCTGGGTCGGGTGCTGGTTCGCCCCGTCCCCAGCATTGATCACCGGGATTTCGGCCACATCGGCGGCGAACCGTGCGCTCCCCTCAAGAGGGTGGCGGATGACGATGATATCGGCGTAGCGTTCGACCATCTTGATCGTGTCGTAGAGGGACTCACCCTTCTGGATGCTGATCCCACCGGTCCCGGAGAAGCCGATCACTCCTCCCCCGAGCCTGGCCATGGCCGTGGCGAATGAGAGCTGAGTCCTAGTCGAGGGTTCAAAGAAGAGCGAGGCCAGCACGCGCCCGCGGAGCAGGCTCGGGTCTGGCCTGATCGCCTGCGCACGGTCGAGGACCTCTTCGATCTCCGCCCGCCCGAGGTCGTGGATCGAGATGAGATCTGCCCCTCGCCAAGCCGTCATCCTTCGGGGGATTATAGTCAGAAAGAGCGGGTGCGGCAAATGCCAGCCAGGATCGGACCGGCGCGGAAGTCCCCAGAGTGACAGAAGCCAGTCCTTACTCTGGGCGAGTCAGAGGCCCTACCATAACTCGTCATGATTGAGCTCCGCGAGCTTGAGCTGACGACAGGGGCCAGGACCCTGACGATGGCCGAGGCCCGAGTGGACCTCACGGCCCTGGAACGGAATATCGCGATCATCAAGGAGAGGCTCGCCGGCCGGAGAGTGCGACTCCTCTTTGTGGTCAAGGCCGATGCCTACGGCCACGGCGCGGTTCCCATCGCCCGCAGAGCCGGGGCCGCTGGGATCGAGGCCCTGGGGGTCGCCAATCTCCAGGAGGCCCTCCAGTTGCGCCAGGCCGGGGTGGAGCTCCCGATCCTGATCCTCGGCCTGCCCCATCTCCATCACCTCCCGCTCCTTGCGGAGCTAGGCGAATTGGATATCGCAGTCACAATCGCTAGCCTCGACCTCGCCCGGGCCCTGGAGTGCGAGGCCAAGAGGCGCGGGACCTGTCCGAAGGTCCAGGTGAAGGTCGATACCGGCTTAGGAAGGATCGGGCTCAGGGCAGAGGAGGCCCTCTCGTTCTTCCGGAGCTTGAGGCAGTTCAAGCACCTCCGGGTCGAGGGGATCTTCAGCCACCTCAGCGTCGCAACCAGCTCAAGGCCAGAGGATCGGGCTTATACTCTTGCGCAGATCGCCCGGTTCGATGAGGTCTTAGCTAAGCTCGACCGGGCCGGGCTCCTCCCCCCTCAGCGGCATATCTCCAACTCCGCGGGGCTCATCGGCTACTTCGAGGAGGTGACGAGCGGCTACCTGAACATGGTCCGGCCAGGGATCCTGCTCTACGGCTATCCCGAGGTCGAGGCCGACTGGACCGAAGCCATCAGGCCGGTGATGTCTTTGCGCACCTGGATCGTGGCCGTCCGGGCCGTCCCGCGGGGGACCTACATCGGCTATGGTCGGAGCTTCCAGACCGAAAGGCCCTCAAAGATCGCGGTTATCCCCGTCGGGTATGCCGATGGCCTCGATGTCCGGCTCTCCAATTGCGGAGAGGTGGTGATCCGTGGGGAGAGGGCCCCGATCATCGGGCGGATCTCGATGGACCAGACGACCATCGATGTCAGCCATCTCCGGGGCGTGGCCGTGGGGGAGGAGGTCGAGCTCTTCGGTCCGCACCTCCCAGCCACGGAACTGGCCGAGCGGAGCGGCGCGCCCTGCGTCGAGGTCATCTTGACCCACATCGGCAAGAGAGTCGCAAGGACCTATTTGGGATGAAGAGCAGCGGCCACCCGCCACCCTAGATGACCGGGTCTAGCTGTGGGGGTGGCCGCCCGCATTACCTAGGGCAATTATAGGCCAAAGCCGGGCGAATTTGAACCCCCGCCATGCCGCCCGAACTGCCCTCAAATCCTTTGCGGC
>JBBIJD010000042.1:0-15187 GCA_037446135.1 Candidatus Fraserbacteria bacterium | reverse complement strand
AGGAGGAGTCCGATGGGACCTATACCGTCGGCTACCTCTGCGAATCGCGGATCATCGTCGGCTCGACTGTCCACGAGGATGTGGGCTTCGGGAGCGCGATCAATTATCCCGATCCCACGGCGGCCCATGAGAAGGCGATGAAGGCCGCGGTCTCCGATTCACTGAAGCGGTGCTTGCGGGCCTTCGGGCCCCAGTTCGGCCTCCTGCTCTACCGCTCGGCCGAGCGACGGGAGGTCGAGGAGAGTGAAGAACACGGCCTGGCGCGCGGGATCACTGAGAAGCAGTTGGCGAGGCTCCGCGCTGAGCTGAAGGGCCATGGGCTGAAGGAGGAGGAGTTGCTAGAATACATCAACCTGAAGATGGGAGCCGACTACTCGGCCCTGGAGGAACTCCCGCTGAGGGTGGCCTCCCGGGCGATCACCAGGTTCCAAGAGACCGGTGCGGCCTTCGCCCAGGAGATCAAGAAGGCCTTGTAATGTAAGAGTGTGCGAAGTTTAAGGGGGCGGCTAGAGCCCCCGGACCATCCCCTCCATGACGAATGACCTGGTGAACCCGAGAGAGGCACAGGCCTCAAGCAAAGGTTCATTCTCCTCATGGGCCGCGACCGCTAGCCTCGGGGCCCCTAGCTCCTTAGCGTGAGCCAAGGCTCGGGCGAGGAGAGCTAGCTCGAGCCCTCGCCCCCGGTCCTCGCGGTAGAGCCGGACTGAGGCGTGGGCCGCCTCCTTCTTCGAGGTGAAGTTGAAGGTATAGACCCCGGCCCATCTCCCATCGGCCAGGACGGCATACCGCTCGATCAAGTTGGGCCGGAAGAGATGGAAGAGGAGCCGGATATAGAGCGGAGGGTAGTGGCTCGGGCCATAGACCTCAGCTGAGCGCTCCTCCCGGCAGGCATCGATGACCTTGAAGGCCTGGCGGTCGAATGGTCCGATCCTCCTCAGCCGATACCCCTGGGGGAGCCCTTTGTGCTCTCGCCCTTGCTCAAGGGGCATGGCCTCTCGGGTGAAGTGGAGCACCCGCTCGAAGAGGCTGAAGCCGAGCGAGAGGTAGAGGTTCTTCGCGGGGGCATTGTCCTCACGGACATGGAGGATCACTCGCTTGACCCCTCGGGCGCGGGCCTCATCGCAGGCGGCCTCGACCAGGGCTCGGCCATAGCCCTTCCGGCGGTGAGCCGGAGAGACCATCACCATCCCGATATACCAGGCCTCGCCCTCGCGGCTCAAGCTCGTCGTCCCCACGAGCTGGCCGGCCAGCTCGCCCACATAGATCTTGAAGAAGAACCGGCCCGTGAGCCGCTGCATCGCCTGGACGAAGGAGTAGAGCCGGGCCTGGCGCCTTATGCTCGCCTCGTCGAAGCCGAAGACCTCCATCTCTTGAGGGAAGGCGACCTTGGCGAGCTCCATCATCGGCTCGAAGTCCCCCGAGCGATACTCCCGCACCCGTAGCCCCGTTGAAGTTGCCATGAGAGTTTTACCTTGGCTGGCCTTAGAGCTGGCCAAGGTAAGGAGGCGGCTGCGCCGCCTGCCTGGTGCGCCTGGGAGGACTCGAACCCCCGGCCTAGGGGTTAGGAACCCCTCGCTCTATCCAACTGAGCTACAGGCGCCCGCCCTCCAGCAATCCAAAGTAGTATAGCGAGCGAAGGTCGAGGGATCAAGGCCCCTCCGCGCCTGTGTCTCGATCCTGAGAGCTCGCGCTCTCGAGCTTGAAGTAGACTTGCTTGGCCGCGGCCTGCTCCGCCTCCTTCACCCTCCGCCCTCGCCCCAGCCCCTCATAGCCTGCCACCTCGACCCGGACAGTGAAGACCTTCTGGTGGTCAGCCCCCTCTTGCTGGAGGAGCGTGTAGACCGGCCGGAGCCCGCGCCGCTGGGCCTCCTCCTGGAGGAGGGACTTGTAGTCCCAGCTCCGCTGATTCCGCTCGACCCGCTCGACCTCCTCGCGGAGCTGCTCGATCACGAACCGCGCGGCCTCCTCATAGCCCCGCTCACAAAAGATCAGCCCTACGAGGGCCTCGAAGGCGTCGGCCAGGATCGACTGCCTCATCCGCCCGCCGCTCTCCTCCTCACCCACCCCGAGGAAGAGGGCCTCCCCAAGGCCGAGGGCACTCGCCCGCTCGGCCAGGAGCGGCCCGCTCACCACCACCGACTTGATCTTCGTCAGCTCACCCTCGGTGTAGTCCGGGAAGCTCCGGAAGAGGTGCTCACTGATCGCCAACTCGATTACCGCATCACCGAGGAACTCCAGCCGCTCATTGGACTCGCCCTCCTCCGGCCGCTCGTTGATATAAGAGCTATGAAGGAAGGCCCGACGGAGCTCCGCGGCGGGGACCCCCAGGCCCAGCTCCTCCTCCAGGGCCTTTAGGGCCGCCTCCGGACCGGAACTAGAGGGTGACATCCTCAGTGAGGAGCTCCTCTCCTTCTTGCTCGATCTCCTCATGGTATCTGTCCAGGACCACCTTCTCCAGCTTCATGCGGAACTCATTGTTTATCGGATGGGCGATGTCACGGAACTCGCCATCCCCCACCTCCCGGCTGGGCATAGCGACGAAGAGCCGCCCCTTCCCCTGGATCACCTTTACGGAATGGACGACGAAGACATCGTCGAAGACTACTGAACAGAAGGCCTTCAAGTTCCCCTCGCTCTTCATCGGCCGGATCTCAACCTTAGTGATCTCCATAGTCCACCTCTGCTCGGCGAGCGATTGATTTATCTTAGCATACGAGCGGGGTGGAGGCAAAGTGGCGTGGCGGGCAGACAGTTGATCCGGCCCGAGCGGCTCGTTATAATACCCCGGTGATCGGAAGGGTATGATATTCGATCCGCTTTACTTTATCATGCTCCTGCCGGCGCTGCTCCTCGGCCTCTATGCCCATTGGCGGGTCCGGAGCACCTTCACGCACTATTCCCAAGTGAGTGCCTCCTCCGGGATCAGCGCGGAGCGGCTAGCAAGGCGGCTCCTCGATGGGGCCGGGCTCCAGAATGTGAAGATCGAACAGATCCGGGGGGTCTTGACCGACCACTATGATCCCCGGACGAGGATTCTCCGGCTCTCACAGGGAGAGAGCCGCTCGCTCGCTTCCTTGGGGGTCGCGGCCCACGAGGTCGGCCATGCGATCCAGCATGCCCAGCTCTACCGGCCATTGGCCCTCCGAACGGCGATCGTCCCAGTGGTCAACTTCGGCTCCCAGTTGGCCGTCCCGCTCTTCCTCTTGGGGCTAGTCTTCCAGATCCCGATGCTGGTGAGCCTGGGGATCATCGCTTACTCCTTCTTCGTCCTCTTCACCTTGGTGACCCTCCCGGTCGAGTTCAATGCCAGCCGGAGAGCGATCGGGCTCCTCCAGAGCGGGGGCTATATCGCCACCGGCCAGGAGCTCGAGGCGGTGAAGAAAGTCCTCGGCGCGGCGGCCCTCACCTATGTCGCGGCCGCGGCTACGGCCATCCTCCAGTTGCTCTACTTCGTCCTCGCCAGCCGCCGGCGGGAATGAAGCTCGCCCCTTCTCTCCTGGCCGCCGACTTCGGCCGGCTCCGGGAGGAGATCGCCGCGGTAGAGGGGCTGGTCGAGGCCCTCCATGTCGATGTGATGGACGGCCACTTCGTCCCGAATATCTCCATCGGCCCGGCGGTGGTCAATGCCCTGAGAGATAGCACTGCTATCCCTTTTGGCATCCACCTCATGATCACCGATCCTGAAAGTTATATCGGCAGATTCAGGCTTAAGTCGGGGGATGTCCTCACCTTTCACATCGAGGTCGTGGCTAGGCCAGCCCCACTGATCGCTGAGATCCGAAAGGCCGGGGCGAAGGTGGGCATAGCACTCAAGCCCCGGACCCCGGTCGAGGCCCTCTTCGGTCTCCTAAGGGAGGTCGATCTCGTCTTAGTGATGAGCGTCGAGCCGGGCTTCGGGGGGCAGGAGTTCCTCCCTGACTCCTTGGGGAGGATCAGGCGCCTGAAGGAGGAGATCACCGGGCGCGGGCTGGGGGTCGAGATCGCGGTCGATGGCGGGATCAATGAGGAGAACATCGGCGAGGTCGTCGCTGCTGGCGCGGATATCATCGTCGCGGGGACGGCGATCTTCGGGCAAAAGGACCGAAGAGGGGCGATCGCCGGGCTGAGGAGGGCCGCCGGAGGCGGACCTTAAACGGAGCTAGCATGGATGAGCATGAGCGGTTCATGCGCCGGGCCTTAGAGCTAGCCGAGCAGGGCGCAGGCCGGACGAACCCCAATCCCTTGGTCGGGGCCGTCGTCGTTAAGGAAGGGAGGATTGTCGGCCAGGGCTATCATGAGCGGTTCGGCGGCCCTCATGCCGAGATCGTGGCTCTCGATGCGGCAGGATGTGAAGCGGAAGGGGCCGATCTTTATGTCAGCTTAGAGCCCTGCGCCCACTGGGGGAAGACCCCTCCTTGCACTGAGCGGATCATCTCTTCCGGGGTGAAGCGGGTCTTCGTGGCTGTCCGTGATCCCAATCCTCTGGTGGATGGGCGCGGGCTCACCCGGCTCAAGGAGGCGGGGATCGAGGTGATCGAAGGGATCTTGGAGAAGGAGGCGAGGAGGCTCAACGAGCCATTCTTCAAGTTCATCACTACTAAGAGGCCATTCGTGGTCCTGAAATTGGCCCTCTCGCTCGACGGGAAGGTCGCTACCAGGGCCGGCGAGTCCAGGTGGATCACCAATGAGCGCTCCCAGGAGCTGGTCCATCGCTTGAGGAACAGATACGCGGCAGTCCTCGTCGGGGTCAATACCATCTTGAAGGACGATCCGCAGTTGACTGCCCGCTTGGAGGGGGCCCGGGACCCATGGCGGATCATCTTGGACTCCCGGGGGCGAACCCCTCTTGAAGCCAAGATCTTGAACCTGGAGAGCCCAGCCCCGACGGTGATCGCCACGACCGAGCAGATGCCCCAGGAGAAGGAGGCAGCCCTCCTGAGCAGGGGGGCGAGGGTCTGGCGCCTTGGGGCTCGGGATGGCAGGGTAGATCTGGAAGCGCTCCTGGAGCGGCTCGCTGCCGAGGGGTGTGACAGTCTGCTCGTCGAGGGCGGGCCGACGGTGGCCGCGGGCTTCCTCGAGGCCGGCTTGGTCGATAAAGTCATCTTCATCATCGCTCCGAAGATCATCGCGGGCGTGGAGGCCCCCTCGGCCGTCGGGGGCCAGGGAGTGGCGAGGCTGGAAGAGGCCTGGAAATTGAAGGACATTTCTGTGAGAATGCTCGATGGTGACCTGGTCTACGAGGGCTACCTGGGATGAGATGATTGCGCGTTACTCCCTCTCGCCGATGCGTGAGCTCTGGACTGAGGAGGCGGACTACCGCCGCTGGCTAGAGGTCGAGCTGGCGGCCAGCGAGGCCTTAGCCGAGTGTGGCCTGATCCCAAAGGAGGCGGCGAGCGCGATCCGCGAGCGGGCCTCCATCAATCCTGAGGCGATCCAGCGGGCTAAGGCGATCGAGCAAGAGATCGGGCATGACCTTTTGGCCTTCCTCTATGCCCTCGAGGAGCAAGTGGGCCCTGAAGGGCGGTTCCTCCACTTCGGCCTGACCTCCTCGGACATCAAGGATACGGCCCTAGCCCTGGCGATGCGCGATGGCTTAGAGATCCTCATCGGCGAGCTGAGAGAGCTCCTGGCCATCATCAAGAGGAGGGCTCTCGAGCACAAATGGACCTTGATGGTCGGGCGGACTCATGGTGTCCAGGCCGAGCCGCTCACCTTCGGGTTGAAGCTCTTGAACTTCCACTATGAGCTCGAGCGGGACCTCTTGCGGCTAGAGCAGGCCAAAGAAGCGATTTCCTATGGCAAGCTCTCCGGCTCGGTCGGGACCTATGCCCACCTCCCTCCCAAGGCCGAGGAGCTGGTCTGTGCCAAGCTGGGACTGAAGCCCTGCAAGGTCAGCGATCAGGTGATCGCCCGGGACCGTCATGCTCAGGCCCTCGCGGCCTTGGCACTCCTCGGGGCCGGGCTGGAGCGGCTGGCCGTCGAGGTCCGGAACCTCTCCCGGACGGAGCTGGCCGAGGTCCATGAGGGCTTCCCTCATGGCTCATCCTCGATGCCTCACAAAGAAAACCCCATTACAAGCGAGACGATCTCTGGCCTGGCGCGGCTCTTGCGGGCCAACCTCCAGGCGGCTTTAGAGGACATCGCCCTCTGGCACGAACGGGATATCTCCCACAGCTCGGTCGAGCGGGTCATCATCCCCGACTCCTTCCTCGCCCTCCATTGGATGCTCCGGCGGATGCGCGAGCTCCTCGAGCATCTTGTCATCGACCAAGAGAGGATGGCCCGGAACTTGGAGCTGACTGGGGGGGCGATCTTCTCGCAGGCCCTCCTCTTGAAGCTGGTGGGGAAGGGCCTAGCCCGCCGCGAGGCCCACGAATTGCTCCAGCGGCTGACGGCCCAGGCCCGGGCGGAGGGGAAGGGCCTGAAGGAGCTCCTGCTCGAGGACAAAGAGGTCCGGCGGCGCCTCTCCGCGGAGGAGATCGAGGAGGCCTTCGACTACCGCTACTACCTCAGGAATGTCGATGAGATCTTCAGCCGGTTCGAGCAGGGCCCTGAGAACTTGGCTTGGCCGATAGCTGATGGCGAAAGATGTCGCTGAGGTGGCCCTCCCGGTCAATGTGGACCGGACCTTCGACTACGCGGTCTTGCCCCTCTTCCTCAAGGAGGCGGAGGTCGGGAAACGGGTCCGTGTCCCCTTCAGAGGGGAGGTGCTCGAGGGCCTCCTCATCGGGCTCAAGGAGCGGAGCGAGTATCCCGGGGAGCTGCTCCCCATCCTCGAGTTCCTCGACCCTGAGCCAGTCCTCGACGGCCCGAGGCTCGAGCTCGCCCGCTGGCTCTCCGAATACTATCTCACCCCGCTCGGACTGGTCCTGCGAGGGCTCATCCCCCAGCGGGTCCGGCCCCGACCTGGGCTTGCTGCGGCCGGCCGGCCACGGGCCCCGAAGTATGTGAAGCTGAGGGTGAGCCTCGAGGAGGCCCTGGCCCAGCTCGAGGCCTTGGGGCCCCAGCAGCGGGCTCTCCTGCGGGCCCTCCTCGCCCTTTCCGCTCCCCCGAGCGAGGGCGAGCTCCTCCGGATGGTCGGCTGCACCAGAGAGCCCCTGAAGGGGCTCGTGACGAAGGGCTTGATCACCCTTGAGCCGGCAAGCGGCCCACCGGCCCCGGATTTTCATGAACCAGCGGCTCGGGTCGAGCTGACCGGGGAGCAGCGGCTCGCCCTCGCGAGGATCGTCGCGGCCCTGGAGACGAGGAAGGCCAAGCCCTTCCTCCTCCATGGGGTCAATGGGAGCGGGAAGACCGAGCTCTACATCCGTGCCGCTGCGCGGGCTCTAGAGCTAGGGAGAGCAGCGATCGTAGTGGTCCCGGAGATCTCGCTCACTCCTCAACTGGTCGCGCGGTTCCGCCATCAGTTCGGAGAGCAGATTGCTGTCTACCATTCCGGGCTGACCGCGGCTGAGTCGGCCCGCCAGTGGGCCAGGCTCGCCTCCGGTGAGGCCAGGGTCGTGATCGGCGTCCGGGCCGCGATCTTCGCGCCCTTCAAGGACCTGGGCCTGATCGTCGTCGATGAGGAGCATGAGCCGACCTACAAGCAGGATGAGCCCCCGCTGCGCTACCATCTCCGGGAGGTGGCCCTGAAAAGGGCCGAGCTCTCCGGTGCGACCGTGATCTTAGGGAGCGCTACACCGATGGTCGAGAGCTACTACCGCGCCCAGCGGGAGGAACTCGAGCTCCTGGAGCTGAGGGAGCGAGTCGTCGGGCCAGGTAGGCCGAGGGTCGAGCTGATCGAAATGCACCGTGAGCCGCCCTCGACGGTCTTCAGCGAGCGGCTGATCGCCGCGCTCGCGACGCGGCTCAAGCACGGCGAGCAAGCGATCCTACTCCTCAACCGGCGGGGCTTCTCCACGGCCATCTGCAAGCGCTGCGGCGCGACCGTCCGCTGCCCCCAATGCGGGATCCCATTGGTCTACCACCTCCGCGGGCAGGAGTTGCTCTGCCACTACTGCGGCTATGCGCTGAAGCGCCCCCGCTGCCGAAGCCGCGGCTGCGGCTCGACCGAGCTGCTCTTCTTCGGGCTGGGGACCGAGCAGGTCGAGCTGGAGCTCCGGCGACTCTTCCCCACTGCTCGAGTCCGGAGGATGGACTCCGACGCCGTCCGGCGAGGGGAGCATGGCCCGATCCTCGAGGCCTTCCGGCAGGGAAAGATCGATATCCTCTTCGGGACCCAGATGATCGGGGTGGGGCTGGACTTCCCCAATGTAACCCTGGTGGGGATCGTCTCCGCGGATACGACGCTCGACCTGCCGGACTATCGCGCGGGCGAGCGGACCTTCCAGCTCATCTCCCAAGCCGCGGGCCGGGCCGGACGAGGGCCGAAGGGCGGGGAGGTCCTCATCCAGACCTATCATCCTGAGCATTATGCCATCCAAGCGGCCGCAGCGGGCGATTACACGGGGTTCTACTGCCAGGAGCTCCGCTTCCGGGAGGAACTGGGCTATCCCCCGTTCACGCAGCTAATTCGATTGACAGTAGAGGACATGAGCCCGGCGCGGGCAGATGAGCGGGCGGAGCAGCTCAAGGCGAGCCTCTTGGCCTCCCATTGCGAGGTCCTCGGGCCGGTCCGGGGCCCGCGGGCCCGCGTCCGCGGGCGCTATCAGCGGCAGCTCCTGCTCAAGGGGCGAGATGGGAAAGCCTTGCGCGAGGCGGTCCAGGAGGCCCTCCAGGCCCTCGGGCGGGAGGGGCTGAAAGTCGATGTCGATCCGGCCATCTGACCGGCGCTAGCCCCCGCCGAGCTCAGTGGTCCGCCAGGGCTGGAAGTCGACCCCGTCGCTCACCGCATCCCCTTTTCCGGATGGATTGGCTCGCGGATGGTAGGGGCCGCTCGGATCGCCCCACCAGTTCTCTTCGGCCCTGGCCACTCCGCGGCCGTTATTAATCAATCCAAAGTCGTTGCTAAAGATATCGTTGCCCTGCACCAGGTGGTCTTGGGCCGCCGCGGTCTCCAGCAGCTCGATCCCCACACCGTTTGTAGTGATCTCATTCCCCTTGATCTCACTGTAACCGCTCTTGATCTTGATCCCCGCCCTCGCCGCTCCCCTGATCCTGTTCGCCATGATGGAATTGATGGCCTTCCCGTTCCCCTCGATGAGGACGATCCCGGCATCGCTGTGGTCAACGATCGAGTTCCCGCTGACGCGATTTAGTGCCGCATTCTTCAGGACCAGGCCCACATCCCCATTCCCCTCGATGGTGTTGTTGAGGATCTCGTTGCGGTGGCTGTAGTCGACGGCGATCCCCAGGCCGCGGGCCGTCTCGCCCTGCCAGGAGATCATCGTCGCTCGGTTATCCTTGACCAGATTATTCCCGATCTCGTTGGCGTCGGCGAGATAGAGGCCGATCCCCGTCCCGTTATCCTCGATCTTGTTCTCTAGAACAGCGTTGTCATGCGAACCGAAGGCCAAGAGGATCCCCTCCCCAGGGGTGGCGATCTCGACCCCCGCGAGGGTCAGGAGAGGATGAGAGAGCGGCTCCTGCTGGAGGTTCTCATGAATGATATTCCGGCGAACGAGGCAGCCGCTTGAGCCCATCAAGCTGATCCCAAGGGCAGCTCGCGAGATCTCGTTCCCCTCGATGATGACCCCCGTGGAGGCATTGATCGCGATC
Organism: Candidatus Fraserbacteria bacterium; assembly: GCA_037446135.1. Taxonomy (GTDB): domain Bacteria; phylum Bipolaricaulota; class Bipolaricaulia; order RBG-16-55-9; family JANLFV01; genus JANLFV01. The sequence continues at coordinate 5,551 of JBBIJD010000042.1, read as the reverse complement.
CCCACAGAATATTCCGCATCGTCGATCGTGGCCCTGCTGACCTCAGTCACAAGGTTATCATGAATGGTAACGGCCGCTGAGGAGTGGCCGACGGAGATCCCGTTCCCCGCGACCCGCTGCACGATGTTATCCGCAACCTCGACTAGGCCGGTCTCCGCCTGGTAGACGCGGATCCCGAAGGCGTAAGAGCCGGCTGGGGCAGTGATCTCTTGCACTACATTTCCAATGAGCTTCACGCTATGGACGCTCCCCAAGATGGCGATCCCGGCGGCCATGGCCCCGCTCGCCCCCTGAATGGTGAACCCGCGGAGGGAGGAGGCGCGCCTCGAGGCCGAGCCAAAGCGGATCACAATCGCTTCGGGCACGCCACCGGCATCGATCACCGTCTCTTCGAGGCTGCTGCTGGCCTCGATGCTCAAGTCCTTGTCGATAGTGATGGGGAACCGCTCACCCAGGGCCTGATCATATCGCCCCGGCGCTACCTCAATCACTGCCCCTGCTGCGGCGGCCTGGACCGCAGCGGTGATCGTCCTGAAGAGATTATCGCCGTCGAGATCCTCACCGGCAGGATTGGTCGCATCGACGGTGAGCACCCCTCCTGGCTCGCCCCGGGAGACGGCCGCGAGAAGGAGGCACAATAGGAGGAATACCAAGATCGCTCGAAGGCCTTGCATGCTGACTCCTTTCTTTAAGGCGGGTAGGGCTCGTAATCGCACTTGCCCCATAGGCCGAGCCCCTGCGCCCGGGCCTGCCTCTCATCTCGTCGGAATTCCTGCAAATACTCGAAGGGGAAGAAGGGGTAGACCCGGCCATAGCCCCTCTTCACGAGCTCTTCGTTGAACAGCTCCGGCTCGGGATCTCCGTCCAGGTCGAGCCAGATATAAGCGAGGAGGCGCTCGTATTTATCCCTCTTCTCATCCGCCTTGTAGGTGAGCCAGACTCTTTTCCCTTCCAGGGAGGAGGTGGTGAAGCGGGCCGCCTCCGGGCCGAAGCACTCCACTGCCTTCCGTGGGTCTTTGGTCTCCGGGGTATCGACCCCGATCAGCCGGACCGTCTCCTCCTTGCGGCCATGGAGGAGGACCTTAACCGTGTCCCCATCGACCACCTCGAGGACTCGGGCCGGATCGCAGGGCCGCAACTGGGGCGGACATGGGTCGGCCCCGGCCTCATCCGCTGGGGCAGGGAAGAGCGGGAGCCAGCCTTGATAGACGGCCACCGCAGCGAGCCCGAGCAGGACTACTACAAGTAAGATCGCCCAGTTCTTTAAGCCGAACATCCCAGACTGGAGAGCTTAGCCGGAAGGCTGCCTCGCCTGCAAGATGATCACCCCGGCGAGGACCAGGAGCCCGCCGAGAACTTGGGGCAGCTCGACCAGCTCGCCCAGGACGAGGAAGGCCAAGAGCGAGGCTAAAACCGGCTCCAAGGTCGCGACGATCGCCGCCCGGCCCGCCTCCAGGCGCTTCAGCGCCCTTAAATATAGGCCGTAGGCCAGGATCGAGGGGAAGAGTGCCAAGAGGGCGATCAGCCCCCAGGCGAGCCCCGGGTAGGCTAAACGGTGCTCTCCCTGCCAGCCCCACCAGCTTAGCAGGGCTATTCCCCCGAAGAGGAAGCCGTAAGCGATGATCGCCCAGGAGTCGAGATCTCGCAGCAGCCTCTTCCCCATGAGGTTGTAGAAGGTGATCGCAAAGGCGGCGGCGAGCGCGAGGAGCGCCCCCCTCAGGTTGAGAGCGAACCCCTCAGGGGCATAGCCTTGGGCCACGAGGAAGACCCCACCGAGCGTTAAACTGAGGGCCAAAAGCTTCCAGCGGTCGAGCGGCTCGCCGAAGATGGGCCGGGCAAGGAGGGCGACCAGCGCCGGATGGGCATAGACGATGACGATGGCTGTGGTCACGGTCGTGTATTTCAGGGCGTAGAAGTAGCAGGCATAATTCAAGGCCACGGCCACGAGGCCGTAGAGGGCCAAGGCCGGGAGTTGGCGGGCTTGAACGCGGAGGAGCCGCGGCTTGAACAGCGCTAGTATGATGAAGACGAGCCCACAGGCGAAGAGGGCCCGGAAGGTGACGACGGTGAGCGGCTCGACCCCCAGCCTGTAGAGCCCCTTCCCGATCACGCCTAGCCCGGACCAGAGGATGACCGCGATTAAGACCAGCAAGTAGCCTTGGACCCGGCTCCCGGTCATCGGCGATATTCATAGACGAGGACATAGCGGAAGGCCGACTCGTAGGCCAGGCCGTGCTCTTCCAAGGGCCGGATCAGGCGGTCGTCCGGGACCATCGCCCTTAACTCTGTATAGCCATGCTCCTGGCCATAGCGGCGAGAGAAGCGGAGGAGCTCCTGCAAGGCCCATTCCTCCCCCTCGAGGAAGGCAATGGTCAGGTAATCGAGCCGGTAGGGATCTGGGAGGAGGATGAGCGCCCCGCGGATCTCGCCCCGGGCCTCGACATAGAAGAGCGCCCCCTCTCTGGCTAGCTCGGCCAAGAGGGCCGGGGAGAGCTCCTTGAAGATCCAGCCGTGGGCGAGGAGCCCATGGCTTTGCTGATAAGTTTGAGAAGAGAAGATGAAAGAGGTGAGCTTAGGCTTGTCCAGCTCATCGGCCTGGATGACTTTGGGACGCTCCTCACTTCCCTGAACAGGGCCGCTCATGAAGGTGAACCTCGCAACCTCTCTGAAGCCGAGGGCCTGAGCGATCCGGCTGCTCGGGCGGTTGATCTCCACGGTGGAGTAGCGGACCGAACGAGCGCCCTGGGCCAAGGCCTCCTGGAGTTGGGCCTCAGCCAGGGCTCGCCCGATCCCCTTATTACGATATTCAGGGGCGACCCTTAGCCCCTCGAGCCAGAATTCCCCGGGGCTCAAGATCGTGGTCTTAGCGAACCCCACGACCCGGCCGGCGAACTCCGCCACAAAGAGCCCGCTTTGCTTCAGCCAATGGTCCAGGGCTAGCGGGACATAGTCATGCCCCTCCCAGATTTGGGAGGAGATCCCTAAGATCTCCGCTTTATCTTCTGGCTTAGCTGTCCTAATGAGTGGCTTCACTGACCGCCCCGCTGGAGAGACCGAATTAGCGGTGATCAATCCAATACCTAACTGGAGCTATACCCCTTAGGCATAGCTCTCTCGCCCAGCCCCTCCTAAGGAGGAGAATGAATCGAATTGTCTATGCCCAGAGCTGAGAGCCCCGGCTATGGCGAGCCTCTTACTTCTTCTTCTCCTCCCGCGCCAGGAACTCCAAGATCGCTTGGACGACGAGATAGTTGACCGAGCGGTCACGCTCCTTCGCTAGCTTCATCAGCCGCTCGATCGGCTGCTCCTTCATCTTCTCTTGAGGCACATAGATGCTCAGCTTGTCTCGCACTTCTGCCATCCTCTCCTCCGTCGATCTTAAGGTTGACGCAATTATAAGAGCCCAAAGCCATGGGGTCAAGTGGGAGCCGATCCCCAGGGGCTCAGGGCCATCGGCCCAGTTTCCTCTTGAGCTCGGTGATCGGCCCGACTGGGGAAGGGTCGACCCCGTTGAGCATCGCCAGATAGAAGCTGACGAAGTCCCCGAGATAGATGAGCGAGAAGAGCTGGGCGAGTCTCCCCTCACCCTCGGCCCAAGCTTCCTCATGCTCGACCCCGCGGGCCGCGAGCAGCTCTTTTAAGAGCTCGATCCGCACCCGGTTCCGCGGATGGTCGAGCCCGCTCCGGAGGAAGAGGACCCGCAGATTCGAGAGGAGCCCGGCCGCCTCGAACCCCACCAGCTCATTGTGACAGAGCTCAGGGACGGCATTCCAGAAGGCCAGCTGCTTGCTGTTCTCGTTGAGTTGGGTCTTCCAGCGGAGCGCCACGGCCTCGGTCGCCCCTTCAACCCCGTAGATCAAAGGAATTCTCCGGTAGAGCCCTCGGGCCAAGCGCTTGGCCCGGTTTCCCTCCTCGGCATTGCTCGCCCGCCACCGCTCTTTGAACTCGCTGAGGGCCTCGGGGAGGCGCACGAGCTCGTCCCGGAGCTGGCAGCAGCCGAGCCGATCAAGAAGGCTCAAGAGCGGGAGCAGGAGATACCCTAAAGCCGCGCGCGGCTGGAGTCCGCCGGGAACCTTGATGAAGGGGAAGTTCCGCTCCCGGGCCAGTCGCTCCAGCTCCCCCCCGGAGGAGAGGCAGAGGAGCCTGGCTTTGGCCTTCAGGGCCAGCTCGACCGAGCTCAGTGTCTCCTCGGTGTCCCCGGAGTAGCTGATGGCAATCACCAGGGCCTCGCGGTCGACCGCCGGGAGGCCGTAGCCGTGATGGACACTCACCGGCAGCTCGACCAGGCGGGCCAGCAGCTCGCCGGCGATCCCCGAGCCGCCCATCCCCGCGATGATGAGTCTCTTAAAGCCTGATGAGAGGGGCGGCTCCTCCTCGAGCTCGACCGCACGGGCGCACTGCTCGGGGAAGCCCTCTAGCGCCGCGAGCATCCCGCTCCGATCGATTCGGGCCAATGAGCTCTTGTCATCGAGGTCGATCATCCCGAGCCATTCGCGGGCCGATCAGCCCTCCGCTATAATTAAGGATGGGGATATGGCTGTCAAATACATCGGGCGCGGCGGGGAAGGGAGCGAGGCGCAAATCGAGATCGAGCTCCGGACGGAGTTCCCCGGGATCGGCGGGACGATCTATACCTACCAAGCGATCCCTACGGCCCTCAGACGGGAGCACCATCCCGGCCTGAAGAGCGGCCACCGAGCTTTCCTCAAGCACGCGATCCTCAAGAAGCTGGAGGACTACTTCTTCATGAAGGGCGTCTACGGCTACGCTCACATCACCAGGCCCTTGGGCTCCTTCCCCGACGCCTACCTCTACGAGTGGGCCTTCGGCCTCGACGGCTTCCCCTGGTTCTACCGGGACTCTCAGAGCGAGGCTCCGGTCCAACTCGACGATTGGGGGCGCTTCATTGAGGCCTTCGCCGGGATCGGGATCGACATGCAGCTCGATTGCACCGACCCTGATGATGGCCGGATCTCCAAGAACATCGTCCATGAGCTGGCCAGGCCCCTCGGCCAGGACTATCTCTCCCCCCATCTGAACTGCCTCTGGAAGCGGGTCGACTTCGGCGAGCGGAGCATCAGGATCGACTATGACCGGCTCCAGCGGTTCCTCCATGATCGGGAAGGGGAGCTCCGCGCCGCGCTCCGCCACGGGCGGTATGAGCTGATCCAGCTCGCCTGCAAGTATCTCCTCGAGGGGGAGCAGATGGGCCAGCGGGAGCTGGGTCGGCTGGAGGTCTTAGTCCTGGACTATCGCTTCTCGACTCTCCGGCACTTGAACGCCCGCGGGGTCGGGCCGGAGAACAGTCGCGAGGTCGAGCTCGTCCCGGAGGACCGGCATCTTTAGTAGAAGACCTGGGCGAGCCGGTAGAGCTCGAGATCGACCTGCTTCGTCTTCCCAGCGATCCTCTCAAGTGGGACGGGGACGACCCTATTGCCTTTGTAGGCAGCGAGGTGACCGAACTTCCCCTCATTGAGGAGGTCAACGGCCGCTACGCCGAGCCTGGTGGCTAGGACTCGGTCGAAGAGCGTCGGCGAGCCACCCCGCTGGA
>JBBIJD010000041.1:0-15213 GCA_037446135.1 Candidatus Fraserbacteria bacterium | reverse complement strand
CCCACGGCCATACCTACACGATGCACCCTTTGGCGGTCGCGGCCATCCCCGCCGCGATCTCAGAATACAAGAGGCTCCTGGCCTCAGGGCTCCCCCAGCGGGTGAGCCAGCACCTGGAGAGTCGGCTCCGCGAGCTGATGGAAAGGCACAAGTCCATCGGGGATGTCCGCGGGCTGGGCCACTTCTGGGCCGTAGAACTGGTAAGGAATAGGGAGACCAAAGAGCCGTTCAACACCAAGGCCGATAAGGCGGCCCTCAAGCCCCTCCTGACGGGCAGGCTGGCGGAGGAGATGCTCAAGCGCGGACTCTATGTGGCCAGTTGGTATAACCACTTCATCATCGCCCCGCCGCTGATCATCACTGAGGAGGAGGTCGACGAGGGCCTCGAGATCCTCGATGAGGTGTTGGAGATCGCCGACAGGGAAGCAAAGTGAGTGGAAAGAGAAGGGAGTGGAAGGAGATGGCGCTTCTGGAGGAACCAATCAAGGAGCCACTCGAGCTTAAGAACTACATCGGCGGGGAGTGGGTCGAGTCCGAGTCGGACCGGGTAGTAGAGATCGTGAATCCTGCGACTGGGAGGCTCATCGCGCGGGCCCCCATCTCGACTGCAGAGGAAGTGAATGCCGCAGTTGAGGCGGCTAAGGAGGCCTTCCCCGATTGGCGGCGGACCCCGCCTCTGGCCCGGGCTCGCTACCTCTTCCGGCTCAAAGAACTTTTAGAGGAGCACTTCGAGGAGCTGAGCCGGGTCCAGACGATGGAACATGGGAAGACGATCGATGAGTCGAGGGGCGAGACCAGGAGAGGGATCGAGAATGTGGAGGTCGCTACCGGCATCCCATCCCTGATGATGGGCTCCAACCTAGAAGACATCGCCTCCGGGATAGATGAGTATGTCATCTATCAGCCCTTGGGGGTCTTTGCCTGCATCCCCCCATTCAACTTCCCCTTCATGGTCCCTCTATGGTTCCTCCCCTACGCCCTGGCCACGGGGAACACCTTCATCGTCAAGCCCTCACCTCGGGTCCCGATCAGTCAGGTCAAGCTGGCCGAGCTGCTCGAGGAGGCCGGCCTCCCGCCCGGTGTGTTCAACTTGGTCCACGGCGGGGCAGAGGTGGCCTCGGCCCTGATCGCTCACCCCGATATCGTGGGGATCACCTTCGTCGGCTCGACACCCGTGGGACGGGAGATCTACAGGAGGTGCGGGGAGGCGGGGAAGCGGGTGATCGCCCAGTGCGGGGCGAAGAATTTCTTGGTCGTGCTCCCCGATGCTGACCTTGAGCGGACCATCCCCAGCTTGCTCACCTCCTTCTTCGGGAATACCGGCCAGAGGTGCCTCTCCGGGGCGAACCTGGTGATCGTGGGCGATCGGGCCTTCTACCAAAAAGTCCTGGACCGATTCGCCGCAGCCGCCTCTACCATCAGAATCGGCTACGGCCTGGACGAGGCGGTCCAGATGGGCCCACTCCAGTCGAAAGATGGGAAGGAACGAGTCTTAAGGTATATCGAGAGGGGGCTGGAGGAGGGGGCCAAACTGAGGCTCGATGGCCGGAAGGTGGAGCTCATTGGGGATTATCCCGAGACCTGCTTCCTCGGCCCGACGGTCTTCACAGAGGTGACCCCAGAGATGACGATCGCGAAGGAGGAGATCTTCGGCCCGGTCGCGTGCCTCCTGCGGGCCGGGGATCTCGAGGAGGCCCTGGAGATGATCCATGCCAACCCCTACGGCAATGCCGCGGCCATCTTCACCTCGAGCGGCAAGTCGGCCCGGGAGTTCCAATACGCCGTCCGATGCGGAAATGTCGGGATCAACATCGGGATCGCGGCCCCGATGGCCTTCTTCCCCTTTGGAGGGATGAAAGGATCCTTCTTCGGGGTCCTCCACGGCCAGGGGAGGGAGGCGATCCGGTTCTTCACCGAGGCGAAAGTCGTGATCCAGAGGTGGTTTTAATGGTAGCGACGGACCCGGAAGGGCAGAGCACGAGGGACGATCCCCCGATCGAGCTGAAGACGGCCTCTGAACTCGTCCGGTTCGCCGCTAAGCTCGAGGCGGACCTAGCGAGGGCCTATGAGCTCCTGGCTGAGAGATACCCCCAGGGCCGGGAGGTCTTCCTCTCCTTGGCTAAGGAGTGCAAGCGGAACAAGGCCCTAGTCGAGCGGGTCTACTCCGAGGTGGTGAGCGACGCCCTCGAGACCGGCTTCTCCTTCGCCGGGCTGAAAGTGGAGGAATATGAATTAGCCTTGGCCGCTGACCAGGATTATGCTGCTGCCTTGAGGGAGGCCATGGGGTTTGAGCTCAAGCTCCAGGAGTTCTACGCCGCGGCGGCCGAGCGGGCCAAGCCCCTCCTCGCGGATCTGCCGCGGGCCCTGGCGGAGTTGAGCAGGAAGAGAGACGAGCGGCGGAAGAAGCTGGCCGCCCTCCTGGAGGGCTGAGGCTGGAGATGCCAGCTTTAACGACGATCATCCTCGGCTCGGGGAGCCCGATACCCTACGATGACCGGGCTCAGAGCGGGTTCCTCCTCCTCTTCGGGGATGAGCCGGTGCTGGTCGACTGCGGGAGCGGGGTCCTCCGGCGGCTCGGGCAGCTCGAGGCCGAGCTCGAGCTCGCCCCTCAGGCCATAAACGACATCTTCCTCACCCATCACCACCTCGACCATATGGCCGACCTCCTCCCGCTCCTCAAGGCCCGTTGGCTCCTGGGCCGAAGGGAGACGAACCTCTACGGCCCTGAGGGGACGGCGGCCCTCTTGGACGCCCTTCTTGAGCTCTATCCCTACCTGAAGGAGGTGCTGAAGATTAAGGTGGTCGAGCTGGCTGAGGGAGATGAGCTTGAAGTCGGAGGCCTCGAGGTGACGGCCCTCCGGGCGGTCCATCATATCCCGAACCTGGCCTATAAGTTCGCTGGGAGGGTAGTCATCAGTGGGGATACGGAGCCTTTCCCGAAGATGGGAGAGTTCGCTGATGGCTGTCGGCTGGTGATCCATGAATGCTCCTTCCCTGAGGGGTTCACTGTCCCCGGCCACTCGAACCCCCGGGCCTTGGGGGAGGTCTTGGCCGGTCGAGGGATCGAGACCCTCGTCCTGGTCCACCTCTATCCTCCGGCCATCATCCAAGGGGCCGAGCTGGTCGAGAGCTTGAGGGAGGCGGGCTTCCAGGGGAAGGTGGCCCTGGCCCGGGACCTGGACCGCTTCCAGCTCGAGTTCGAGTGATGGAGCCTCGGGTAATCATCACCAGAAGCCCAGAGGAGACCGTGGCGCTGGGCGAGCGGCTGGCCCAGGAGCTTAAGCCGGGGGCCTGCTTGGCCCTGGTCGGGGAGCTCGGGGCGGGGAAGACGACCCTGATCAAGGGCCTAGCCCGCGGCTTAGGGATAGCGGAAGATGAGGTCCTCTCACCAACCTTCGTTTTGATCAGGGAATACCGCCAAGGGCGGCTCCCGCTCTTCCATGTCGATGCCTACCGGATCACCGATGCGGACGAGCTCCGGGAGATCGGTCTAGAGGAATACCTTCTTTCAGACGGGATCACGGTCATCGAGTGGGCCGACCGGGTCCTTTCAATCATCCCGCCGAGCTGCCTCGAGGTCAAGCTCGAGATCCTCTCGGAGCTCGAGCGCAGGATCACTATTTCCCCAACCGCGCCGAAAGGGCCGCGCTAATGTTAGTGCAATCAATTCATCAAGTCCGGCACTGATCGATGAGAGGATGAAATCACTACAGCCTATCAGGAAGAGGGCTGTCAGAGTCAAGAGGCTCCCTAACATAATCCGCCGCATCGTCATCACCCTGCTCGATTATACCACTTGTCTCTACTCTCTCCGGGGCGTATAATGGCCTTGAGATGGTCAGCGATGGAAGATTCGATATTCTATAGCCCCACAGAAGGGGAACTGAGCTTCGAGGAGGTCTTGACAGAGATCGTCGAGCTGATGAACCACGAGCCCCAGGGGCATTATGAGATCGTCGTCGGGACCGATTGCCATGACACCCCCGTCGCGGAGGAATTCAACCGCCACCGGGCGAAGAAGGCCCCACCGATGGAGTTCGTCACGGCGGTCATCATCCATCGGGTCGGAAAGGGTGGGCGGTATTTCTGGCGCCGCGTCCAAGAGGAGAACATCTACACCCTCCGGCAGAAGATCTACAAGGAGGCCTCGCTCTCATTCGAGCTGGCCAGGCGCCTCCTCCGGGAGCTGGCGGCTCAGACCTCGCTCGAATATAACCTGGAGATCCACATCGATGTGGGCGAGCACGGCCGCACGCGGGAGCTGATCGACGAGGTGGTGGGCTACATCCGTGGGAGCGGGTTCGCCGTCAAGACCAAGCCCGAGGCCTACGCCGCCTCCTCGGTGGCCGACAAGCACGCCTGAGGAGCTTCAGCTCCTCTTATCACCAGGACCAGCTCGCCCTTGAGCTCGCCCCGCTGGCTCAGCCTCTCGAGTAATTCCCCCGGCCGCCCGCGGAGGACCTCCTCATGGAGCTTGGTCAGCTCACGGCAGAGGGCCACCTCCCGGTCGGGGAGGACCTCGGCCATGGTCTCCAAAGTCTTAAGGACCCGGTGGGGTGACTCATACAGCACGACCGTCCGGCGCTCTGCGCGGAGCCCCTGGAAGTATTCAAGTCGCTGCTTGGCCTTCCGCGGTGGGCCGCCGTCGAAGATGAAAGGGTATGGCGGGAAGCCGGAGAGGATCAAGGCCGGGATCAGGGCCGTCGGGCCGGGGAGGGCGACCACCTGGAGGCCGCGGGCCAGTGCCTCCCTCACTAGAGGGTAGCCGGGGTCGGCGATCAGCGGTGTCCCGGCATCCGAGATGAGGGCGATATCCCTCCCCTCTTCCAGGAGCGCGAGGAGCTCCTCGACCCTTGCGCGCTCGACCTCCCGATAGTAGCTCCGCTTGGCTAGCGGGGTCTTGATATTGTAGCGCTGAAGGAGGATCCGGCTCCGCCGGGTGTCCTCAGCCACGATCAGGTCGGCCTCCCTTAAGGTCCGGATCGCCCTTAGAGTGATGTCCTCTAAGTTCCCGATCGGAGTCGGGCAGATGTAGAGCCGGCCGCTCATGCTCGATCGAGTGTTTGACCTCCTCGCGGAAAGATTCTAAACTCTCACCGACCGCTGGAGCAACCTGAGGAGGCGAGGAAGGGATGTTACAGCAATTGCGGACGAGGCTAGAGCGGCTCGGTGAGCGCCTTTGACCTGGAGCGATTGAAGGCCGAGCTCGCCCGATTGGAGCAGGAGGTAGCTACCCCAAGCTTCTGGGAGGACCGAGCCAGAGCTAAGGAGGTCTCGCAGCGATTGGAGCAACAACGGGCCCTCCTCCAGAGCTATCGGGCCTTGATGGAGGAGCTTGAAGAGCTGGAAGTCCTCCAGGAATTGGCTGAAGAGGAGGGGAATGAGCGCGAGCTCGGGGAGGTCGCCCTTCGGGCCGAGGGGCTGGGGAGGCGGCTTGAGGAGCTTGAGCTCCGGCTCTTCCTCCGTGGGGAGTTCGACCGGAACGACTGCTACCTCTCGATCAACGCCGGCGCTGGGGGGACCGACGCCCAGGACTGGGCAGAGATGCTCCTCCGGATGTATCTCAGGTTCCTCGAGCGGCGAGGCTATCGCTACCAACTCCTGGAGGTCAGCCCCGGAGAGGAGGCGGGGATCAAGTCCGCGACCGTCGATGTCCGCGGCGAGTATGCCTACGGCTACCTCAAGGGGGAGAGAGGAGTCCACCGGCTCGTGCGGATCTCCCCATTCGATGCGGCCCATCGCCGGCATACCTCATTCGCCTCGGTCAATGTGATCCCCCAGGTCGAGGATCCGGCGCTCGAATTGGACGAGAAGGACCTAAGGATCGAGACCTATCGGGCCTCTTCCGCCGGGGGCCAGCATGTCAATGTCACCGACTCCGCGGTGAGGATCACCCATCTCCCCACGGGGATCACCGTCCAGTGCCAGAACGAGCGCTCCCAGCATCAGAACAAGGAGACGGCCCTCAAGGTCCTCAAGGCCCGACTCTATGAGCTCTTGAGGCGCCAACGCGAGGAGGAGCTCCGCGCCCTCCAGGGCGAGCTGAAGCAGATCGAGTGGGGGAGCCAGATCAGAAGCTATGTCCTCCATCCTTATAAGCTGGTGAAGGACCATCGGACCGAGGTCGAGACCAGTAATGTCGAGGCGGTTCTCGACGGCGAACTGGACCAGTTCATCGAGGGCTACCTCCACAGTGGCCAGAGCGGGGTAGGGTCTTAACTTGACGCTCATTCTGATCGGCCTCGGCGGCGCAGCGGTCTTCATCGGCCTGATCGCGAGCATGATCGGCGTCGGTGGGGGGATCTTCATGGTCCCCTTGCTCTCGCTTGCCCATCTGGTGGGGACGACCCAGGAGGCGGTCGGGACGAGCCTGGCGGCGATCATCTTCACTTCGATCTCCAGCTCGCTCGCCTACCGGCGGCAGAAGGTCCTGGACCTCAAGCTCGGGCTGGCGGTGATGCCCGGGGCAGTCCTTGGGGCCTGGCTCGGCGCTTATCTTACGAGGTTCATCTCCTCGGGGTGGCTCGCGATCGCCTTCGGGATCTTCATGCTCTACCCCGCGGGGATGATGCTCCGGGGGAAGCAGCCGCGGGAGATCGCGTTGCTATTTAGAAGGAGTCGGGCCCGGAGCCAGGCTTCAGCTTCGGGGAATTATCATCCCCTCGAGGCCGCCCTTTTGGGCCTGGGGGCCGGGCTGGCCTCGGGTTTCTTCGGGATCGGCGGGGGGATCGTGATGGTCCCGGCGATGGCCCTCTTCTTGGGCTTGGACATCGTCCAGGCCGTGGCGACGAGCCTCTTCGTCATGGGGCCCTCTTCCCTCATCGGCTCGCTCCAGCACTTCCTCCAGGGGAATGTCCACTTAGAGCTGGCCTTGCCCTTGATCCTAGGGATCACCCTCGGGGCCCAGCTCGGGCCCCTCATCTCCACGAGGATGCCCAAAGTCAGGCTCCGCCAGCTCTTCGGCCTCGTCCTGCTCTACAGCGCGGTGAATATGATCCTCAGCGGGCTCAAGTCGGTCTGAGCTGAGCCGAGAGCGGGCTGGTCTCGGGGTCGAATTTTTTGCTAGGATTGTCTTTAGCGAGAGGAGGGATCCGCGGTGAGAGAATCCGGGAGATTACGGGTAGTTGCGGCGCTCTTGGTTTTCGGGCTCCTCTTGAGCCAAGGGGTCGTTACGCTCGTCAGTGCTCAACCACCGGGCGGGCCGGAGGAGGAACAGGAATGCACGAGAGCGAATCCGAACAAGAAGGTCCCCACGGTCTGCCGGACGATCCAGATGGCCGTGGACCGGTCTAAACCGAGGGATATCATCACGATCGTCCAGTCAAAGACCTATGTGGAGAATGTGGTGATCGACTCCCTGAAGCAGTTGACGATCACCATCGAGCAGGGGGTGCGGGCCGTCGTCAAGGCCAAGGACCCGGCGAAGCCGACCTTCACCATCACCAACTCCTCGGAGATCACCATCAAAGGATTGACCATCACCGGCGGGGCAGCGGGGATCGCCCTCACTGGGAGCAGCAAGATCGTCCTGACCGAAGATCGGCTCGAGGGGAACTCCGGGCCGGGATTGGAGGCCCGCGAGAGCACGGAGGTCACCCTCACTAAGGTCGTCTCCTCGGGGAACCAAGGGGGCGGGATCGTGGCCTCTAGCTCCTCGCAGCTCATTCTGGAGAGGAGCGCGATCTCCGGAAACAGTGGGGATGGACTGGCCCTCGCGGGCTCTTCCGCCCAGGCCGAGGGGAGCGAATTCTCCGGGAATGCGAGCAATGGGATCTATGCGACTGGCTCCTCTCAAGTAGCTCTGGCGGAGAACACCATCTCCGGGAACGGCGGGGATGGGCTGGCCCTCGACTCCGCCAGCGCCACGGTGAGCGACTCGACGATCGCCACCCAGGCCCAGGCCGGAGCGAGCCTCTCCAACAGCTCGATCGAGCTCCGCTCAAGTCAGGTCCAGGAGAACGGCTCCCACGGGGTCTACGCTGCGGCCGGCTCGAAGGTGATCGTGGCCGCTGGTTCGACGATCTCCGGGAATGCCGTCGATGGGCTGGCCCTCGACAACTCCCAAGCTGAGGTGAGCGACTCCCAGATCTCGGCCAACAAGGCCAGTGGCCTGAGCGAGGTGAATGGCTCCCAAGCGAAGGTCACCAATAGCATCATTGCCAGCAATGTTGCCGAAGGGATCATCCTGAGCAACTCCAGCCTTGAGCTCCAGGCCAGCCAGATCAAGGAGAATGGCCAGAACGGGATCAAGGCGACCGCTGGCTCCCAAGTCACTGTGGGCGGGAACTCCATCATCTCAGGCAACGGAACTAATGGCGTCCTCCTCGATGGTTCAATCGCTACCATCAGTGCCTCCCAGATCCTGAGCAACAGGGCCAATGGGCTCAGTGAGACCAATCAAGCCCAGGGGGCGATCACCTCCTGCACCATCGCTGAGAATGCTGAGGAAGGGATCTTGCTCAGCAACTCTAAGGCCACGGTGAGCACGAGCGAGGTCAAGGATAACGGCCGGAACGGGGCCCATGCCACCGCCGGCTCCGAGCTGGTGGTGAGCGGCTCAACCTTCTCTGGGAACAAGCTGAACGGGATCTCCTTGGACGGCTCCTCGGCCACGATCACCGACTCCCAGCTCCAAAATAACGGGGTCCACGGCCTCTACGAGGTCAACCACTCGAACGCGACGATGACCGGGAGCACCGTCTCCGGCCACCCTGATGACGGGGTCTACCTCGACAGCTCGACCGCGACGATCTCGACCTCGACGATCAAGGAGAACCAAGGCGAGGGGCTCCACGGGGTCTCCCAGGCCGCGGCCTTCCTCAAGGAGAGCCACATCCTGAATAACGGGAAGAACGGGATCTTGCTCGAGAATAGTGCCCTCGAGGCCCAGGGGTGCGAGATCAAGGCCAATGGGATCAATGGGGTCCACGAGAAAGCCTCCTCAGCCAAGATCGATACGACCGTGGTCGCCGACCATCCCCAGAATGGGCTGCTCCTGGAGAATAGCTCGGCCACGATCACCTCCTCTTTTGTCCTCACCAACCAGGGAGAAGGGATCTTGGCGAGCCAGTCGAAGCTGGCGATCTCCGATTCGACAATCGATGGCAACAAGAAGAACGGCCTCCTCATGACCAACTCGACCGCCGACATCACCGGGAGCAAGGTCACGAACAACGGGATTCGAGGGATCGATGCCCGGCAGAACTCGAGCCTCACCATGACCACCAGCCTCGTCTCGGGCCACCCCAGCGATGGGATCAGCCTCCAGAACAGCTCAGCGGACATCCTCAAGAGCGAGATTAAAGACAACCAGGGGCGGGGCCTTGGAGCGGAAGTCTCGACGGTAGTCATGGAGGCCTGTCTCGTCTCGGGGAACGCCAGCCACGGCCTGGACTTGCTGAACTCGACGGCCGACCTCACCTCCACGAAGATCTTGAATAACCGGGGCCGGGGGCTCAATTCCCAGGACTCCACGGCCTCGCTCGTCGAGTGCACGATCTCCGGCCAGCCGCTCGAGGGGGTAGTCCTGGTCAACTCCGCCGCGGGGTTCGAGGCGACCGCCATCGACTCGAACGGGAGCTTCGGCCTCCTGGCCCAGAACGCCGTGGCCGCCTTCTCCGGCGGCTCGGTCTCGAACAACGGTCAGGACGGCTTCTCCCTCACTAAGGCCTCGATCGATGCTAAGGACCTCAAGGTCGAGGGGAACCACGGCCACGGGCTCAAGGCCGAGGCCTCCAAAGCCGCGCTGCGCAACTCCACCGTGAGCAGGAATACCGGGGATGGGCTCTGGCTCAAGTTCTCCCAGGCCTCAGCGGAGAAGTGCCAGATCACTGATAATGGCAGCTACGGGATCGAGGCCCAGGAGCGCTCGCGAGCCACCCTCTCGGGGAGCGAGATCTTGGGCCATCCCCAGGACGGGCTGAAGTTGACCGACTCGACCGCCGACCTCCGGGCCAGCAAGGTCCAGAATAACCGCGGCGAGGGGCTCTCGGCCCAGAACTCCGTAGTTAAATTGCTCGATGGGAGCGAAATCTTGGGCCATCCGAATAACGGCCTCTTGCTTTCCAACAGCTCCGCCGAGCTCCGAGGGAGCATGGTCACGAGCAATAACAAGAACGGGGTCCTCGCCACAAGCTCGATCATCGTCGCCGTCGGCTCGAGAATAGAGAACCATCAGCAGGATGGGCTCAACTTGACCGACTCCAAGGCCGACCTGGAGACTTCACAGGTGACAGCCAACCGGGCTCGGGGGATCTACGCCACAGCTAACTCCGAGGCCAAGCTGACGAACTCCACCGTCTCGGGCAACGGCCAGGAGGGGGTCCTCCTCCAGGGGAGCTCGCTCGAGGCTAAGGGGAGCAAGATCGAGCGGAACGGCGCGAGCGGCGTGAGCGGGACGGACTCGAAGATCGCGCTCACCGAGTCCACGATCCTCGGCCATCCCCAAGATGGGCTCTTCCTGAGCGGCTCGACGGCCGAACTCCAGAAAAGCGAGATCATCGACAACCGCGGGCATGGGCTCAATGCTATCGCTGGCTCCACAGCCACGCTCGCCGATTCTACGGTCTCCGGCAACGGCCAGGAAGGACTCCTTCTGGCAGACTCGGCCGCCGATTTGAGTGGGACGAAGGTCCAGGCTAACGGCGCCACGGGGATCAGAGCCGCAAGCTCGGTCCTCAACCTCTCCAAGGGGAGCGAGGTCTTGGGCCATCCGAACGAGGGGATCGCCCTCGAGAAGAGCTCGGCTAAGATCCGGGACTCAACGATCAGCAAGAATCGTGGCCATGGGCTTTTGGCCTCCGGCTCGAAGGGGACACTCGAGGGCTCGACCATCGCCGACAACGGCGGGAACGGCCTGGAGCTCGAGGGGAGCTCCCTGACCGTTGCGACCTGCCTGATCCGCGGGAACAGCGGCTCGGCCCTGGTCGCACGCGATCGCTCCCGGGTTACCCTCATCGGGAGCAAGATCTCGGCCCACCCGAAGGACGCGATCGTCCTCGACACCAGCTCCGTCGACCTCGAGGACAGCGAAGTCCGGGAGAATAGTGCCCGAGGGATCGTAGCCAAGAACGGGACCCTCACGCTCGCCGGGAGCTTGATCACTGGCCACGGCGGGGTCGGGCTCGAGCTCGAGGACTCCAAGGCCGACATGAAGAGCTCTCAAGTCAAGGGGAATCGCGGCCAGGGGCTCCTCGCCCGAAGGTCGACGCTCGCCGTGAGCGACTCCGCGGTGAGCGACCATCCCGCCGAGGGAATCCTCCTCGAGGAGTCCTCACTCGACTTAGTTGGGAGCTTCATCACCAATAGCGCCGGGGCGGGGATCGTGGCCCATGACTCCCAGGCGACCATCTCCGGGAGCACCTTAAGCGGGAACAAGAGCTTCGGACTGGACTTGGTGAACAGCTCAGCGGTCGTGATGGCCAACTCGGAGATCAAAGGGAACGGGGCCATCGCGGTCAACACCATCAACTCCACCTTGACCGTCCTCGACTCCAGCATCCTCGACCATCCGGCGACCGGATTGCTCCTCAAGGGCTCGCCCGCCTCGCTCACTACCGCCAAGATCAGCGGGAACGCTGGCTGGGGGATCGAGGCCAAGGAGCGCTCAGCGGTGATGATCACCGATTCCCTCATCTCGGAGAATAGGCTCGGCGGGCTCTCGCTGGTGAGCGCGGTCGCGGCCCTCCTCGGCGGAGAGGTGAGCAGTAACCTCGCCGACGGGCTCACTTTGAGCGAGCGCTCGGCAGTGATGCTCATCGGGACTGCAGTCAAGGAGAATCAGGGGAATGGGCTGGCCTTGAGCGCCTCCTCCGCCTCGGTCCGCGGGGCCACGATCTCCGGGAATAGCGGCCATGGGTTGATCCTCACGACCCAATCGGTCCTCTCGCTCTATCAGGCCACCGTCTCGGGGAACAAGCGGGACGGAATCCACCTGGAGGGCTCGCTCGCCTCTCTCAGGATCAGCCAGATCACGAACAACTCCGGGTATGGGATCTTCGCGGACGCGACCTCGACCGTCGCCGGTTATGGGAACACCGTCTCAGGGAACGGGACGGACCTCTCCGAGAATGTGCCTGTGAGCGTGACCCAAGAACGGTAAGAGATGAGCCAAGCGGGGCAGGGCTGGACTGGAAGGCCCTGCCCCGCTCCATTTCTCACATCAATTGGATAATCCGCAGGCCGCCCTCACGGTCGGCCACATAGGCATAATCCCCCGAGACGAAGACGCTCATCGCGCTCCCGGGGGTATCGAGCTTGGCGACCGGCTGGGGCGCTTTAGGGTCAGCTAGGCTCAGCACGAGGAGCCCCGCGGTGTAGTCGGCAAGGTAGAGGTAACTCCCGGCCCAAAAGAGCCCGTAGGCCTCGCCTTCCGTATCCTGGGAGCCGCTGATCCTCGGGTTGGCCGGATCGGAGAGATCGACGATCTGGAGCCCGCGGTAGCCGCTAGCGACATAGGCGTAATCGCCCGAGACCCAGACGGAATGGGCCTCTCCGGGGAGGTCGAGCGCGCTCACCCCTTTGGGATTCTTCGGCTCGGAGAGGTCAACGATCTCCAGCCCGGCATCGCCCGTGGCTAGATAGGCATAGCGGCCGGAGACATAGACCCCCTCAGCGTAGCCGCGAGTGGCATAAGAGCCGACCCCATTCGGGCTGCGAGGGTTCGAGACATCGACGATCTGGAGCCCGCCCTGACTGTCAGCTACATAGGCATAGCCGCCACTGAGGGCCACCTCCTGGGCCGAGCCGGGGGTATCGAAGGTCGCCACCTCTTCAGGCCTCATGGGATCGGAGATGTCCAGGATCACCAGCCCACCGCCCCGATCGGCCCGATAGGCATACCCTCCGGAGAGGGTGATCGAGCGGGCATAGTCCCGAGTGCTGTAGGAGCCGACCTGGATGGGCCTGGCCGGATCGGAGATGTCCAGGACCAATAACCCAAAGAAGCCCACCACAAGGTAGGCGAACTCCCCCTCGACCCAGACATCGAGGGCATAGCCCGGCGGCTTGAACGAGCCGACCTCGCGGAGCTTGAGGATCGCGTTGATCGCGACCGCATATGAGCCGGTCCCTTGGGGCCGGGCATGCCGGACTGCGAGGTAGTAAGTCCCCGAGGCCGGGCAGGTCCAGATGAGCTTCGAGGCCCTTCCTCCCCCGGAATTATCGTCCTCGGCCAGGGCCGTCCGCCCATCGGGGCCATAGAGCACAAGGACCGTATCCATCTCGGGGCTCAGTTCACTCGTGGCGATGGTATACTCCCCTTCAGCCTTGGCGGAGAAGGAGAAATAGTCGATATCACCGGGGACCTCGATCCGCCCCCTGACCGGGGTCCCATCGGTGGGGACCGCTGCCGCGGAGGCAGGTTCGTTCCCGTAATCGTCGCCATAGCCGGACCTCTCGAGCACCAGCTCGTAACCGCCGATCCCGTCGGGAGAGGCATGCCGGACAGTCACAAAGTAGGTCCCGCTCGCCGGGGCGGACCAGGCAATCCGGGAGGCCTTCCCGCCCCCGGAGTTGTCGTCCTCGGCAAGGACGGTCCGCCCGTCTGGACCATAAAGTGTGAGGACCGTATCCATCTCGGGGGTGAGCCGGTCGGTCCTGATGATATAGTTCCAATCAGCCTCGGCGGCGAAGAGGAAGTAGTCGACATCCCCGGGGACCTCGATATAGCCTGGGATCGGCTCCCCGTCAGCGGAGATAGGGGTGGCGCTCAGGGGATCATTCCCGTGGTCATCGGCCTGAGCGAGGCTGATCGAGAGGGCATAGCACCCGGTCCCGGTCGTGGCCTGGGCATGCCGAATCATCACGAAATAAGTCCCTGAAGCGGGGCAGTTCCACTCGAGCCGCGAGGCCCTTCCCCCGCCGGAGTTGTCATCGACGGCCAGGATCGTCTGCCCGTCGGTCCCGAAGAGATAAATGATAGTATCCATCTCGGGAGTAAGGTGGCTCGTCTGGATGAGATACCTCCGGCCGGCCAAGCCGCTGAAGAGGAAGTAGTCGAGGTCCCCAGGCCGCTCGATGCACCCCTGGATGAGCGTTCCATCGGTCGGGATCGGCGTGGCCGCGAGAGGGGAGTCGCCGTGATCGTCCGCCGCGGCGGCCCCGAGGAGACCGGCAAGCAGGACAAGCCCGAGCAGGAGTAGGAACGCCAGCCTCGGGTTAGTGGCCTTCATCCTTCTCATCTCCCTTCTCTTCCCTTTGGTTGGGCCCGCACCCGCGAATCCAAAAAGCCCTGGAGGATCAGGACCGCTGCCAGCTCGTCCCTCAAGCCTTTGCGCTTCCTCCGCGAGAGATCGGCCTCCAGGAGGACCCGCTCCGCCTCGGCGGTCGTCAGCCGCTCATCGAAGAGGGCCACCTTGAGGCCCAGCCGCTCCTCGAGGAGGCGCTTAAACTCTAGGACCGCTTGGGCCTCCGGCCCGAGCGAGCCGTCTAGCCTCTGGGGCAGGCCGAGGACCACCTCGCTGATCCCTTCCTCCACCACGAGCCGCTGGAGATAGGCTAGATCCTCTTCCAGCCCCCGCCGGAGGTAGATCCCTCGCCCACTGGCCAGCCGCCCCTCCGGGTCGCTCACCGCCAGGCCGATCCGCTTCTCCCCAAGGTCGAGGCCCAAGATCCGCGAGCCCATCTCAAGAGAGCTTAGGCGATCGGCCTACCCTTTTCAAGGGGTTGCAAGAGCTCCGCCTGGCTGTCATAATGTGGTTTGCAATGGCGATCGAGGATTTGGCCGAAGGACTGACGGCGAGTGAGACGCTGGTGAGCGTCTGGCATGACCCTGAAGAGGCGGAGGTCTTCATCCAGTATGGCTATGCGGCCTGGAGCATGCCCCGGGAGGACTTCCATGACCTAGTCGCGCTCCTCCTGGAGGCGCAGCGGCGACTGGGAGGGGGGAAAGAAGATGGATGAGAAGGAGCTATTCGAGCAGCCGCGGCGGGCGCGAGTGGCTCGCGAGGCCCCGAGCGGACCTGGCCCGCGCGGGCTCCTCACTGAGGAGCAACTGGCGGAGCTACGGAAGCCGCTCGATGAGAAGCGGATCGAGCGGAGGAAGGCCAAGTTCGGGACGGTCGAATACCTCCCGACCTGGGATGTGATCAACCGTGCCAACGAGATCTTCGGCTACGGCGGCTGGCAGCGGGAGATCATCCGCTTAGAGAAGGTCTTCGAGGAGGAGTCCGATGGGACCTATACCGTCGGCTACCTCTGCGAATCGCGGATCAT
>JBBIJD010000040.1:0-15739 GCA_037446135.1 Candidatus Fraserbacteria bacterium | reverse complement strand
GAGAGGAGGCTAGCTATCGGGGCACGGTCCCCTCCAACACCCTGAAGGTGAGCGGGCTCGACCTCTTCTCCGCTGGAGAAGTCAATCCCCAAGGTGATGGCCACGAAGAGGTCCGGCTGCTCGACAGCCCTCGAGGGATTTACAAAAAGCTCGTCTTTAGCGGCGGCAGGCTTGTGGGAGCGATTCTCCTCGGGACGAAGAAGAATGCCGCCCAACTCGCGCAACTGATCGCTACAGGTCAGGACCTTTCAGGATACAAAGAGGAGTTGCTCGCGGACGACTTCGACTTCAGGAGGTTGTGAGCCCTGGTCTTGAACCCCTTCGCTACGCACTATAATCTCTGGGTGGATACCCTGGTCAGGCCACGAAGGAGGCAGCCAGATGGAAGAAGTTGGGAAGGTGACCCATTATTTCTCCCGGATCGGCGTGGGTGCGATCGCCCTCTCCGGGGAGCTCAAGCTCGGGGATAAGATCAGGATTAAGGGCGCGACCACCGATTTCGAGCAGCTCGTGGAGTCGATGCAGATCGAGGGAAAGCCGGTCGAGCGGGCCGGTCCGGGAGATTCCATCGGACTCAAATTGAATGAGCGAGCTAGAGCAGGAGATGTCGTGTATAAGCTCTAGCGATGAAGCGGCCTCGCTGGTGGCCGAAGGCCATCGACCGATCGCATTAGGACCGGGCTAGTAGTTCCCATTCCTTGAGAACTTCCTCCAGCTCCTCGCGCTTCTCCTTGTAGGAGGCGTGGAGCTCGTTGATCCTCCGCAAATCCTGGGCGTAGCTCGCCTCGATCAGGGCCTGCTCCAATTGAGCTAATTCCTCCTCTAAGGCCGCGGCCCGGTCGAGGAGCTCGGCCTCCCGCTGCTCCGCTCGTCGGTCTCGACCCGGCTCCGAGCAGGCTCGGGCTTGAGCTCGGATGGCCCCCTCCTTCCGGTGCGATAGGCGTTGCGGCTCTGTAATTGATGCCTCTTCTTCTCGCCTCCGGCGATAGTAGGCATAATCGCCCTCGTAGACCCTGAGCGCGCCATCGCGGATCTCCCAAATCTCCGTCGCCAGCCGATCCACGAGATAGCGGTCATGAGAGACGAAGAGGACCGTCCCCTCGTAGCGTTCCAAGGCTTTCTGGAGGGCCTCCTGAGCGGAGATGTCCAGATGGTTGGTCGGCTCATCCAAGAGGAGGAGGCTCCCTCGAGTCTGGGCCAGCCTAGCGAGTGCAAGGCGGCTGAGCTCCCCTCCCGAGAGCTCTCCTAACCGCTTGAAGACCTCATCTCCGGAGAAGAGGAACCGCCCGAGGAAGGTCCGGGCCTCCTCCACCGTCTCGGACCGCCCCTCGAGGATCGCTTCTAGGACGGTCATCTCTTCGTCGAACTCCTGGCTCTGAGCGAAGTAGCCCGGTGTAACCCCAGCGCCGAGCTCGACCGCCCCTGAGAGCGGTGAGAGCTCGCCCAAGATCGTCTTGAGGAGGGTCGTCTTCCCCGAGCCGTTCGGGCCGATCAAGGCAACCCTTTTGCCGTGGTGCAGGATGAGATCGGGGCAACGGAAGAGCTCCCTCTCGGGGTAGCCGACGACCAGGCCCTTGAGCCTGAGGACCTCTTCTCCGCCGGGGGAGCCGAGCTCGAAGCTGAACCGCGGCCTCTTCCGCTGCGGGGGGAGTTCGCCCGGCTCGAGCCGGGCGAGCTTCTTCTCCCGGTCCTTCGCCTGCTTGTGCTTCTGGCCCGCGTGGACCCGGCGGATAAACTCCTCCATCTTCGCTATCTGGGCCCGCTGGCGCTCGTAGAGCTCGAGCTGCTGCTCCTCCGCCGCCGTGCGAAGCTCGAGGTATTTGGAGTAATTGCCCCGATACTTATAGAGCCTGCCCCCGACAAGCTCCCAGGTCTTCTCGCTCAAGCGGTCGAGGAGGAGTCGATCGTGCGAGACCAAGAGGTAGCCACCCTCCCATTCGCTCAGATAGTCTTCGAGCCACTCTAGCGCGGCGAAGTCGAGGTGATTGCTCGGCTCATCGAGCAATAACAGATCAGGTCGCTCCAGGATTAGCTTGGCCAGCGCAGCCCTCGCCCGCTCCCCGCCACTGAACTGCGCGAGCGGCCTCTCCCAGTCCGAGGGAGGAAAGCCCAGGCCACTCAGGACCCGTCGGATCTCGCTCTCATAGCGATAGCCCCCGGCGAGCGCGAAGGCCTCTTGCAGGTCATCATAGCGCAAGAGCAGCTCCTCTGATGGAGAACGAGTGAGCTCCTCCTCCAGCCTCCGGAGCTCCTCTTCCTGTTTGAGAACAGGGGCGAAGGCCTGGAGCATCTCCGCAAAGAGCGCCCTTGAAGGATCGAGAAAGGGCTCTTGAGGGAGGTAGCCGATCCGGACCCCTCTAGCCCTTGTGATCCGCCCGCCCGAGGGCTCCTCCAAACCAGCGATGAGCCGCAGTAGGGTTGACTTCCCACTCCCATTATCGCCGATGAGGGCGATCCTCTCCCCCCGCCCGATCTGGAAGGAGATCTCGACGAGGACCGCTCGATCCCCATAGCGCTTCTCCACCCCATCGAATTGGACCAGTGCCATCTTCTAGTTCTAGAGGGGATCTTAACAGCCCGACGGGAGATGGACAAGGCAAGCCATTTCACCCCCAGGAGGCCGAGCGACTATAATCTTTAGCAGGATGACGGTCGGGCGGATCTTCCTCTTATTAGCCTTCCTCTGGCTCACTCCAGGGGTGCTCACTGACCTTGTAATCTCGTTCTTCATCGTCAGACAGCTCTTACGCGATCGGCGGAGCAGCGACTTGGGGGCCGATTTCAAGCTCCTCTTGACCGGACTGGTGTTGGGGTTCATCCTCCTACCGCTCTTGATCGCCGCTCCGCTCTCGGGGTATCTGGCGAACCGGAGGCAGAGATGATGGGGTTGGAGATCCGTGAGCTGAAGGTAGGGGATTACGAGGAGATGATCGCGCTCTGGGAGCGGGCCGGGCTCTCTTATCGCCCTCGGGGGAGGGACTCTCCAGCGGCGATCGCGGCCCAGATGGGGCGTGACCCGGACCTATTCCTCGGGGCCTTCGTCGGGGGGAGGTTGGTCGGGATCGTCATCGGGAGCGACGACGGCCGGAAGGGCTGGATCAATCGACTGGCCGTCGATCCCGCTTATCGACGGAGGGGAATCGCCCAAAGCCTGATCGCCGAGGTCGAGCGCCGCCTCCGGGGGCGAGGGAGGGAGATCATCGCCGTGCTCGTCGAGGACTGGAATGAGCCCTCCTTGGAGCTATTCCAGAGATGCGGCTATCTCCTCGACCGGACGATCCTCTACCTCAGCAAGCGCACCGCCCCCTGGATCTAGTTATAATGGAGAGGGCCGGGCAGCTCCTCTAGCCACTCTTCCATCCTCTCACCACCAACTAAAGGAGGCTGCCCGGCCCTCATTTCTCCCCGTTCACCCGCCGATAGAGCTTGTTGATGAAGTAGACTAGCCCCATCCCGATCGCCGTCCCGAGCATCACTCCCTCAGCCGCGCCCTTCTCCGGCTCGAAGAGTTGCTGGGTATAGCCGCAGTGGGTGCAGTGGAGATACTCGTTCCGCGCCTTGAGGATCTGGAGGTCGGAGTTGCAGATGGGGCAGTGGCGCGGTTGTAGGACCTCTTGGGGGACATGGGCGAGTCCCTTCCGCAGGAGGGTCAGCTCGACCTCCTTGGCGTTCTGGTAGACCCACAGCGGGACTTTTATCGTCTTGTAGGCCTCGACGTCCATCTACCCCACCTTTTCTCCTCCGTGTAAAATGCTGCCAAGTGACATTATAAGAATTTTCTACCGAGAAGTCAAGTCCGGCTAGAATCCTGATTCAGTCAGTAATTTCCTTCAAGAGCCCCCGCGTCCCCCTCCTCCCAACCGCCTCAGGAGCCACTCCTCCAGGGCTCGGAGGCGGGCGCGGAAGAGCTGGCCAAGAATTAATAGGATGATCACCGCTGCGGCGATCGCGAGCACCGCCTCCCACTCCCGCAGGGCGAGCTTGCTCCCGAAGATGACGGAGAGGACCAGCCCGGGGAGCCGCGCGATGGCCGAGATGAGGAAGAAGAGGAGGAAGGGGATGGCCGCGAGGCCGCTGAGATAGCAGAGGATGTCCTTGGGGACGCCGGGGATGAGAAAGAGCAGGAAGAGTATGCGGGGTCCCTGGCCCTGACCGAGGGCCCGGTCGAGCCTCTCCACCCTCTCCCGGCGGATGAGCGCCTCGACGAACGGCCGCCCTAGAGCTCGCCCGAGGAAGAAGGCCCCGGCCGAGCCGAGCGAGATCCCGATCAGGCTATAGACCAGTCCCAGCCAAGGGCCGAAGATATAACCTCCTGCGATCTGGACCAGCTCGCCGGGGATGACGAAGATGATGATTTGGAAGACTTGGAGGCCGATGAAGCCCAACGGTCCCCAGGGGCCGAGGCCAGCGAGGGCTTCTCGCAGCCTCGTCTCATCGCTGAGGAGCTCCCAGAGCCCCTCTCCCCAGAAGAAGCTGAGCGAGAGGCCTCCCCCGAGGAGGACGAGCCAGCCGAGGCCGGAGAAGAGCAATCGCCAGTGCACTGGGGGGCGAGAGCGGGGATCCAGACTCAGTCGCCCTCCTCCCTGTGGCGGCGCATGAAGGCCGGGATCTCCAGGTCCTGCGGCTTGACCTTCTCCCGCGGCGGCCGGCGGGGTCGCGGTTCCTCTTCCTCGAGCTCCTCTTGCAGGCCAGTGGCGATGACCGTGATCCGGACCGTCCCGTGGAGCTCGTTCTTGATCACCACTCCGAAGGTGATATCGGTCTCGACGCCAGTGAACTGCTTGATCATCCCGGCCGCCTCAGTCGCCTCGCGGAGCGAGAGATCGTTCCCTCCGGTGATGTTGATGATCGCTTTCGTCGAGCCACGGATCGACCCCTGTTCGAGGAGCGGGCTCTGGACGGCCTGTTCCAGGGCCTCTCTCGTCTTCCGCTCCCCTTTCCCCTCCCCAAGCCCGATCAGCACTGTCCCCGCCCCGCGGAGGACGGCCTCCACATCCGAGAGGTTGAGGTTGATCATCCCCGGGAGGGTGACAAGGTCAGTGATCCCCTGGACTCCGCGGCGGAGGACCTCATCGGCCAACTCGAAGGCCTGGGTGATCGGGACGTGGGCCGCGACCTCGAGGAGCTTATCATTAGGGATGACGATCAAGGCATCGACATTCTTTTTGAAGCTCTCCAGCCCCTTCTTCGCCCGCTCCATTCGGCCATAGCCCTCGAAAGAGAAGGGCTTAGTGACGATCCCGATGGTGAGGACCCCGGCGCTCTTGGCTAGTCCGGCGATCACCGGCCCCGCGCCGGTCCCGGTCCCGCCCCCGAGCCCGGCGGTGAGGAAGAGCATGTCCAACCCCTTGAAGAGATCGCTCAACTCCTGCTTCTTCTCCAGGGCCGCCCGCTGGGCCAGCTCCACTCGACCACCGGTCCCCCGCCCACCTGTCAGTTCTTCCCCGAGCGGGAGGGCCAGCTCGGCCTTGGTCCGGGCCAGGACTTGTGAGTCGGTGTCGACCGCCACGAGCCGGACCCCCATGAGGTTGACACGGGCCATCTGGTTGACAGCATTGACTCCACCATTCCCCACCCCGATGACCATCACCCGGACCGAACCGGCCCCGCCCTCTCTCATCTCGATCTCGGCCTCCCACGCGGCCCCAGCGATCCACCGCTTCTACTATAGCCAATTCCCCAGGAGGCGACAAACCTCCCGGAACACTTCGCGCGGAGCATATTTCAATTATACCGTTGCTCGAGCGGACCGGGGCTTATATAATCGGATGACTCTCTCGAAGTGGAGCAGTGATGGCTAAGAACGAGAAGATGACGATCGTAGAGCATCTAGCGGAGCTGAGGCGGCGATTGATCTACTCCTTAGTGGCCGTCTTCTCCATCTCCTTACTCGCCTATTTCTTCCGCACCCAAATCCTGGAGGTCCTCGCTCGGCCACTCGGCCAAGGCCCGTTCCTCCCCCGCTCTCAGATCCCCGCGCTCCTCGAGGCCCTCCGCCGCTTCTTCGAAACTGAAGGGGCAGGCTACTTCACCCCGGAGCAGATCGAGGCCCTCCTCCTCACCTTCAAGCGGGTGCTCTACATGCAGAGTGGCCTGATCTTCATCCACCCCACGGAGGCCTTCTTCGCCTACTTGAAGCTCGCCTTCTTCACCGGGCTCCTGCTCGGCGCACCCTTCGTCCTCTACCAGATCTGGCGCTACATCACTCCCGCCCTCTACCAGCATGAGCGGCGGTATTTCCGGAGCTCTGTGGCCTTCGGGACCCTCCTCTTCTTCGCCGGGGTGGCCTTCGCCTTCTTCGTCGTCCTCCCCTTGGGGATCAGTTTCCTCATCCGGATGGGCGGGCCGGAGCTCCAGGCGGTCTTCACTGTCGGGAACTACATCAGCTTCGCCATGATCCTCCTCATCTCCTTCGGGCTGGTCTTCGAGCTCCCGATCGTCATCTATGTCTTAGTCAAGCTGGGGGTCGTCACAAGGGCCTTCCTCAAGGCGAAGCGGAAGCATGTCCTCGTCCTGACCTTCATCCTCGCCGCGATCATCACCCCAACGGTCGACCCCTTCACCCAGACTGTCACAGCCGTCCCATTGTTGCTATTATATGAGTTGAGCATCTTCCTGGCCCGCTTCGCCGAGCAGCGGCCAGGCTTGATCGAAGAGAGGGGAGGAGTGAGGCCATGAAAGTGAGCGAGCTCGCAAGAGGGATGACCATCCTCTATAACGGTGAGCTCTATGAGATCGTGGAGTATGAGCATTCCAAGCGTGGGCGAGGGGACCCGCTCGCTCGGACCAAGCTGAAGCACCTCCTGACGGGGCGGGTCATCTCCAAGGTCTTCCAAGGGGCAGAGGATGTCGAGCAAGTCTACTTGGAGGAGCGGCCGATCCAATATCTCTACCGCGCCGGTGGGGAGCAATACTTCATGGACCGCGAGAGCTACGAGCAGTTCCCCATCTCTTCCGAGCAGCTCGGTGAGAGCCTCTACTACCTGAAGGAGGGGATGGAGCTTTTGGGGCTCTTCTTCCGCGGGGGGCTGGTGAAGGTCGTGCTCCCCAATTTCGTCTACTTGAGGGTCGTGGAGACCCCTCCTGGGGTCCGGGGGGACACGGCCAGCGGCGGGGAGAAGCCGGCCAAGCTGGAGACGGGCCTGGAGGTGAAGGTCCCGCTCTTCGTCGACGCGGGGGACCTGGTCAAGATCGATACTCGGAGCGGGAAATACATTGAGCGGGCCAGCTAGGGCAGGGATGGGCGGGGCGCGCTTCGTGGGGCGAGTGGAGATCGCCAAGGAGGTGATCCGGACGATCGTTGCCCTCGCGGCCGCGGAGGTCGAGGGGCTGGAGGGGACGGTCCTCTCCCCCTTCAGCCGGGATCGCGGTGTAGTCGCGGAGCTGGAGGACGATGGCGTGAAGATCACCCTCAGGGTCGCCGCCCGCTATGGCTATCCCCTCCACGAGTTGGGCCGGAAGGTCCAAGAGAAGGTAAAACAGGAGGTCGAGGAGCTGACGGGCCTTAAGGTGCGGGCAGTCGATGTCCATATCCAGCGGCTCCAGTTCCGGCAGGGGAGCTGAGATGAAGCGCTTGGAGAGCTATTTTGCGGAGATCTGCTACTGGCTGGCTTTGATCTTCCTTTGGGCCGGCTCGGGGGCCCTCATCTCTCTTTTGATGCGGCTGCTCAGCTTTGACCAGCTACAGTGGCTCAGCAACAGGCTCTGGGGGGTCGGAGTGGTCTATGCCTTCGCTGCGGCCTTCTTCATCTCCGGGTTCTACTTCCTCATCCTCGCCTTCAAGGCCCACGCCCGGCGGGGGCGACTCGTCCGTGAGGGGCCGGTGGGCCGGATCCAGATCGCGCTCTGGGCCATCCGCGGGCTGGTCCGCCAGACCCTCAAGCAGGAGATCAAGGATGGGCGATTCCATGTGGAACTGGCCCAGACCTCCCCTCAGAGGATCAGGATCAAGGTCAATGCCGAGTTGAGCGGCCAACAGAGCGTCGTCCGGGTGAGCGAGATGATCCAGCGGCTCCTTAAGGAGCGGGTTGAGGAGCGGACAGGGGTCGAGGTCGAGCGAGTCGAGGTCTTCATCAAGGGGCTCGGGCTCATCCCCAAGGAGAGGGAAGAGGAGCTACGATGAAGCGGGTCTGGGGCGGTCTGATCGGCTTTGCCGTCGGGCTCCTCATCCTTTGGCCCGGGATCGGCTGGCGGCTCCTCGTGATGGCGATCTTCATCCTCATCGGCTATCTGGTCGGCCGATATCTCGAGGGCGGGGAGGAGCTCCGAGCGAGGCTCAAGGAGCTCATCTCCCTCCTCTTCCGCTAGAGATGCGTCGGAGGAAAGCCCGGGAGATCCTGCTCCAGCTCCTCTTCCAGCGCGACTTCCGGCCCGTCTCACTCGAGGAGCTGCTCGAGACGGACTCACTCGGCGACCAAGAGGACTACATCCGCCAGACCCTTCAGGGAATCATCGCGCATCAAGAGGAGATCGACCAGATCATCGCGGAGAAGGCCGTCGGCTGGAAGTTGGAGCGGCTGGTCTCCGTCGACCGGAACATCTTGCGCTTGGGGATTTATGAGCTACTCTACACCGATCTCCCCGGGGAGGTGGTGATCAACGAGGCGGTCGAGCTCTCCAAGCGCTATAGCACGGAGCATTCCCATATCTTCATCAATGGGATCCTCGACCGGGTCTACAAGGAGAGGCGGGCTGGCCGAGCGTGATCCGAATTACAGACCGAGCCAGCTACCAGGAGTATGATAGGCCCGTATCACCTCCTTAGGCTTGGCTCGGGCGGAAGGTGATGCAAAGAGCGAGAGCCACAGGGCCAAGCTAGTTAACCCTCTCACCCCTAGGGGCGGCAGAAAGCCGCCCCGATCTTTTCTTACCCTTGTCTTGCTCTCTCGGCCGGGGTTTACAGGGTCAGGGAGAGAAGGCTATACTGGACCGGTGCAGATGGGACCGAAGGGTGCAGTCAAGCGTGCGCTGGCCTTGGAATTGGAGCGGCTCTTCAAGCCCGAGGCGCTGGCCGTGATCGGTGCGAGCGCCAATCCCGCGAAGGTCGGGTATAAGGTCATCTACAATCTCGTCCAGAACGGCTTCTCTAACCGGATCTACCCGATCAATCCCCACACCGAGGAGATCCTGGGCTACAAGTGCTACAAATCGGTGTTAGAGGTCCCCGATGAGCTCGATCTTGCGATCCTCGCCGTCCCGGCCACGGTCGTTCCCCAAGTGGCGGAGGAGTGCGGCCAGAAGGGGGTTAAATTCCTAGTGGTCTTGGCCTCCGGGTTCGCCGAGGTCGGCCATATCCGGGAGGAGCAGGAATTGGTGGCGATCGCCCGCCGCTGGGGGATGAGGCTCCTCGGGCCGAACATCTTTGGGATCTACTATGGCCCGGCCAAGCTGAACGCCACCTTCGGCCCGACGGAGGTCCTCCCCGGAAAGATCGCGCTCATCACCCAATCTGGGGCCTTGGGGATCGCCCTCACTGGGCGGGCGATCCAGGAGGAGATCGGCCTCTCTGCGATCGCCAGCGTCGGGAACAAGGCGGACTTGGACGAGGTCGAGCTCCTGGAGTTCTTCGCCGAGGACGAGAATACCAAGGTGATCATCCTCTACATCGAGGGGACGAGGCGCGGGCGGGAGCTGCTCCAGGTCGCACGCAGGGTAGTGAAAAAGAAGCCGCTGATTGCCATCAAGGCCGGCCGGTCGCACAAGGGGGCCCAAGCCGCGGCCTCTCACACGGGTGCGCTCGCGGGGAGCGATGCGGTCTTCTCCGCCGCCTTCGAGCAGGCGGGGATCCTCCGCGCCCCCGATGCCGGGGAGGCCTTCAACTGGGCAAGGGCCCTCACCTCTCAGCCCCTTCCTAGAGGGAGGGATGTGGTAATCATCACCAACGGCGGGGGGGTCGGGGTCCTGGCGACCGACGCCGCGGAGGAAGAGGGCCTTCAACTCTTCGATGACCTCGGGCTACTGGAGCGGCTCTTCCGCCCGGTGGTCCCGGAGTATGGCTCCTTGAAGAATCCTATCGATCTCACGGGGATGGCCACCCCGGAGGAATACCGCTTGGCCCTCCGGGGCGCCCTCGCTGAGGAGCGGATCCATGCGATCATCCTCCTCTACTGCATGGGCGCGGAGCAAGTCCCTCGTGCTTTCGCCCAGGCGATCCTCGAGGAATATTCTCGAAAGAAGCCCCTCGTTGCGGCCATGGTCGGTGGAACCGAGACGAGCGAGGCGATCAAGCTCCTCAACCGCGGGGGGATCGCGGCCTACGAAGCTCCGGAAGAGGCTGTCCGGGCCTTAGCGGCCCTCTATCGCTGGAAGGGCTTTCGTGAGCGGCCGGCTAGGATGCATGAGCCGGAGCTGAGCCTCGATTGGGCCGGGATCAAGGAGCTCCTCGCCCGAGCCCGGGCCGAGGGGCGGCTCCAACTCCTCGAGCCGGAGGCCAAAGAGATCTTGGCGCTCCTCGGGCTGAAGGTCCCGCCCTTCCGGGTGGCTCGCTCCCTGGCGGAGGCCCTCGAGGCAGGGGAGGAACTGGGCTATCCTCTAGTCCTGAAGGTCGTCTCCGAGGAGATCATCCACAAGACCGAGGCCGGGGGGATCAAGCTCAACATAAGGGGCCCACAGGAATTGGAGCAGGCTTACAAGGCCCTGATCGCCTCGGTGGAGCGGAACTACCCCCAGACTCACCTCCGCGGGGTCCTCGTCACCCCTTTCATTAGTGGCGGGACGGAGGCGATCTTGGGGGCCTCTTTTGACCCCTCCTTCGGCCCGACGGTGATGTTCGGCCTCGGGGGGATCTATGTTGAGGTCCTCAAGGATGTGGTCTTCCGGGTCGCACCGATCACCCGCGAGGAGGCGAGGGAGATGATCGGGAAGATCAGGTCGGCGGCACTGCTGCGGGGGGTCCGTGGCGAGCCGCGCAAAGATCTAGCGGCCTTAGCTGAGGCCATCTATCGTGTCGCCGCGTTAGTGACCGTGATAGAGGAGATCAGTGAGCTCGATATAAACCCGCTCCTGGTCTTGCCAGAGGGCGAGGGCTGCCTCGTCCTCGATGCGCGGCTGACGATTAAAGAGGTGAGATGATGAAGGTGCTCATCGCTTCAACGCGGACTGCGGCGGGGAAGACGGTCGTCGGGCTCGGCCTCGGGCTCCTCGCGAAAGCTCGGGGCGAGAAGGTCGGCTACTTTAAGCCGCTCGCCGATCGGCTCTTCTCAAACGGCGAGGCGATCTATGACCGAGATGCCGAGCTATTCTGCAAGGCCCTCGCTCTCCCTGAAGGGGCCATGCGCCTCTCCTTAGTCCATGACTATGCCATGCTCCTCAAGGATCGGCGGGGGGAGAACCTCAAGGAGGCGGTGGCGGAGCGGTTCCGAGAGCTAGCTTCCGGGAAGGAGCTGATGCTAGTCGAGGGGCCGCGGAATTACTCCTATGGGAGCTTCCTGGGGCTCTCGGTCGGGGAGCTGGCCGCAGCCCTGGCAAGTCCGATCCTCCTCGTAGCGAACGGTGGCTTGGGGGTCGTGGTCGATAAGGCCCTCGCTGGGGCCTACTTCGCCCGGGCTCATGGGGCCGAGCTCTTGGGGGTAGTGGTCAACGGCGTCCCGGAGGGGGAGCGGGAGGAGATGGAGAAGGTCGCCGGGCCGGCCCTGGAGGGGCGGGGCCTGGAGGTCCTGGGGATCATCCCCTGGAGGGAGGAGTTGGCTCTCCTTACTCCAAGGCAAGTAGCCGAGGCGCTCGGGGCGAGGCTCCTCGCGGGGGAGGAGGGGCTCGACCGCCGAGTCGAGAGCGTCCTCGTGGGGGCCATGACCGTCGATCAGGCCCTCAAGGGCTTGAGGCGATATCGGAATGTGGCCCTGATCACCGGCGGGGATCGGACAGATATGCAGCTCGCAGCCTTCGAGGTCTCCACGAGCTGCCTCATCCTCACTGGGGGGATCTATCCCGATGGGATCGTCATCGCCAAGGCCGACGACCTGGGGATCCCAGTTCTCTTCGTCCCAGACGATACTTACACCACGGCAAGGCGGGTCGAGGCCGTCGAGCCCCGCCTCCTCCCTGAGAGGTTCGAGCTCATCAGCCGCCTGATCGAGGAGCATGTGGCCTGGGAACGGCTCCTGGGCCGATAGCCCGAGCAGGGCAGGAGGGACTATGTATGACCTAGTGATCATCGGTGCCGGGCCGGCGGGGATGACCGCGGCGATCTATGCCGCGAGGAAGGCCTTGAAGACCATTCTCCTCGCCAAGGAGGAGGGTGGTCAACTCCTCCTGATCCATAAGATCCAGAACTGGCCGGGTGCGCTCGAGATCAGCGGCTTCGAGCTAGCCGAATCCCTGAGGAGGCATGTCGAGCATTACGGCGTGGAGCGGCGGCTCGGCGTGGAGGTCGTCGGGATCAAGAGAATTAAGGAAGACTTCGAGCTCGCACTGAGCTCCGGTGAGACCGTCGCTGCTAAAGCGGTCATCATCGCCACCGGCGGGCGGCCCAAGCCACTCGGGGTCCCAGGCGAGCGGGAGCTTACAGGCCGGGGGGTCTCATACTGTGCGACCTGCGACGGGCCGCTCTTCAAAGGGAAGCGAGTCGCGGTGATCGGCGGGGGGAACTCCGCCTTCAGCGGGGCCATCGATCTCATCCCCATTGCGGCCAAGATCTATATTGTGGATATCGCCGACCACTGGTTCGCTGACCCGATCCTCCAGGAGCAAGTCCTGGGCGCGGCGAAGGTCCGGGCTTATCAGGAGCATAAGGTCCTCGAGATCAGAGGTGATCGGTCCGTCAGCGGGCTGGTGATCGAATCCCTAAAGTCCGAGAGGAAGGAGGAACTCGAGGTCGAGGGGGTCTTCATCGAGATCGGGAATATCCCGAATACCGAGTTCCTCCAGGGCTTCCTCGAGCTGAACGACCGGGGCGAGATCATCTATGACGGGGCTTGTCGGACCTCCATTCCGGGGGTCTTCGCCGCCGGGGATGTCGTCGCCGGCTTGGATAAGCAGCTCATCATCGCCGCGGGGCAGGGGGCCCAAGCCGCGCTCAGTGCCTACCGCTACCTCGTGGAGTCGGGGAGGCTCGAGCGGCGCTAACGGAAGCCGATCCCTGACTCCCCTTCCTTCCCCCGGGAAGGGCCGAGCCGCGCTTGGAGGAGCCACTGGATCTGGAGGAGAGACTTATAGACCTCGTTCATCCCGTGGAAGAGGCCATTCTTCGTCAGCCCATCCTCAAAAAGCTCGTAGGAGAAGGTGATCCGCTGGAGGACCCCCTCGGGGTGGATCATCCCGAACTCCGTCGGGCGGCGATTGGCCTCCATCCGCAGGTCCAGGAGGAGGGCCTCCCGTTCGCGCGGGCTCATCCTCTTGAATGGCTGCTGGGCCTCCTCGGCGATGTTGAGGACCATCTGCAAGACCACCCTCCCCGGGCTGGCCAGGGGATTGAAGATCGTGACGGTCGTCGGCTGATTCCGCGGATGGTTGGCCAGGATCACCCAGTTCGCGTTCTCATCCTTGAGGTAGCGGGCGAACTGCCCCTCCTCTCGGAGCCAGCCCTCGATCCTCTTCCTCATCCGCTCACTCATCTCTCCCGCTTTGAAGAGCCTCATCGCGGCCTTCCCGGCGTGGAGTATAGAAGCTGTGGAGGGGCTGGGCAAGTTCAGCGCTGATAGAGGAAGAGCAATTCCTGCTTGTAGCCGAGGAGCTGGCGGAGCCGGTCGCTCCACTCCGATCCCGGCGCGGAGCGGATGAGCTCCAAGAGCCGCCACTTATCGAGGACATAGAGCCTCGTCTCCGTGAGGGCCTGGGCGCTGAACTCCTGAGGGGCTTCACCCGTCAAGACCAGTTCACCGAAGAGCTCCCCCGGCCCGAGGATCGCCACCGTCTGGCGCTCCCCGAGCTCATCGCGGTAGGCGAGCCGGACCCGCCCAGCTCGGATAAGGTAGACCGCCTCGCTCGGATCGCCGGGGAGATAGATGAACTCACCGCGCTGGTAGACCTCTTCAGTCAGCTCAGCGCGGAGGGGGCCTGAAGGGATCAAACCATGCTGCATGTGCTAAAGCTATCCCTTGCCCCTTCTGAGGGGAAGGAAGCCCGTTCCTCTGAGGAGGGTTACTCGGTCCCACCGAGGGTGATCTAGATCACCCCCAGAGGGAGGCTTGACTTGCCGGCGTGATTTATGTTACAGTCAACTAAAGATTTGAGAGAGGAGGTGGAAGCATGTGTAGCAGGACTTGGCGCCTCGCCTTTGTCCTGGCTTTAGCACTGGGCTTGACCATCGGGATGGGCCTCATCCCCCAGGCCCAACAGAAACCTTATATCGTCTGCTCCGACATCCCCTGGGACCCCTTCGAGATGGTCACTGCCGGGGGGGAGTATTTCGGGTTCGACCTGGATGTGATGAGGATGATCGCGATCCTCAAGGGCTATGAGATCGAGATCCAGAACATGGCCTTCGATGCGATCATCCCCGCCGTCCAGGCCGGGAAGTGCGATATCGGCGCCTCGGGGTTCACCATCACCGCGGAGCGGGAGGAGGTCGTCGACTTCTCCAAGCCCTACTACCTCTCGAACCAGGCGGTGGTGATCCGGGCCGACTCCGGGTTGAACATCGTCACGGCCCTCAGCGGGCTCGGCCCGACGGGGAAGGTCGGGGCTCAGCGGGGGACGACCGGTGCGGCCTGGGTCGAGGACAACCTGATCGCCAAGGGGGTGAAGGTCGAGCTCGTCCAGTATGAGACCTATCCTCTGGCGATCCTCGACTTGGTGAACCGGCGGATCGATGCCGTCGTCCAAGATGAGCCGGCCTCGAAGTCCTCCGTGGCCGCCTACCCCAATGAGCTGACCATCGCCGGGATCATCAACACATACGAATACTTCGGGTTCCTCGTCGCCGATGGCGACCCCCTCAAGCTGCTCCCGAAGTTTAACGACGGGATGGCCGAGCTCGGCCTGCGGGCCGTGGAGACCGCAGCCGGGATCGAGCTCCAGATCCTCCCGAATACCCCTTGGGCCAACCTGGTCTCGGCCTATTTCGGGCCGGCCCCGGACAAGATCGAAGCCGCTTGGCTAGCCTGCAAGGCCCTGCTCTTGGAGCAGAAGAAGGTGGCCGACTTCGCGGCCTGCATGGCCGCACAGTCAAAGTGAAGGAGATCGGAGGGGAGGGGCCCGCGGCCCCTCCCCTTGATCGCGAGGTGATCCTCCATCGAAGGTTGGACCATTATCGTCCGGGGCTTACCCGGGCTCTTCCAGGCCTCGCTCTGGAATATCGCCCTCCTCTTCGGCCTGATCGCCTTGGGCTTTCTGGTCGGGATCCCTATCGCTCTACTCCAGGCCTATGGCAATCGGTTGCTGGGCGGACTCGCCTCCGCCTGGGAGTGGTTCTTCCGCGGGGTCCCCGAGCTGGTCCTGCTCTTCCTCTTCTTCTTCGGCTCCTCCCAGCTCGGCCTGGAGATGAGCGCCTTCACCGCAGCGGTCCTGGCCCTCGGCTGCCGTTCCTCCGCTTATCAATCCCAGATCTTCCGCGGGGCGATCCAGGCGATCCCGAGGGGGCAGCTAATGGCTGCCCGCTCGATCGGCCTCAGCCAGCTCCAGGCGATCCGCTATGTCATCCTCCCCCAGGCATTGCGCCTCGCGATCCCGCCCTGGTCGAACGAGTTCTCCTCGGTAATCAAGGACACAACCCTGGCTTACGCCATCGGGGTCAACGAGATCACCCGCTACGCAAGGTTCATCACTGAGCGGCATTATCGCCTGGCGATGGCCGTCTATCTCG
>JBBIJD010000039.1:0-15965 GCA_037446135.1 Candidatus Fraserbacteria bacterium | reverse complement strand
TATTGGAGGAATCAGTGAGACTGGCCTTCGGCTCGACCCCGGGGATCCTCAGGCCACTGATCGAGGGGAATACGCTGATCTTCGGGGTGAAGCTGGGGAACACCCAGATCCTGGCCTTCTCCATCTCTTGGGTAGTGATCGGTTTGCTCTGGCTCTTCGTCCGAAAGACGAGGCTGGGGAAGGCGATCTTGGCCACGGCTCAGGACCGGATCGGGGCTGCGCTCCTCGGGATTAATCCCGAGGAGGTCTATACCCTCACCTGGACGATCTCCGGTGCGCTCGCGGGGGTTGCAGGGGTCTTCTTTGCCACCTCTTTGGCGATCCTCCCGACGATGTGGCGTGATCCATTGGTAATTGCCTTCGCCATCGTCATCTTGGGCGGATTGGGAAACATCCAGGGCTCACTCCTCGCCGCCTACATCGTCGGCTTCTTGGAGACTCTGACCGTTTACCTCATCTCCCCCTCTTGGCGTGGTCTCCCCTCCTTGATCCTCCTCGTATTAATCCTTATCCTCAGGCCGAAGGGACTCTTCGGAAGGGAGTTGAGATGATACGGGCTCGTTACCTCAGCTGCGGCTTGATCTATGTCGCTCTGCTCGCGTTGCTCGTGCTCGCGCCATTCCTGCTCGTCCGTCAGCCGAGGTGGATCACCGTCCTGACTTTAGCGAATTACTTCGCGGTCTTCGCCATGAGCTGGGACATCCTCTCCGGCTATACCGGTCAGATCAGCTTCGGCCATGCCTTCTTCATCGGCGCAGCCGGTTACACCAGCTCACTCCTCAACATCTACTTGAAGCTCCCGCTCTGGCTGACCATCCCTACTGGCGTGATCGCTGCCGTCCTGATGGGACTGCTCGTCGCGGTCCCGGCCCTACGCCTCCACGGCCCTTATTTCAGCCTGGTGACCTTGATCCTCCCGATCGTGGCCATAAAGCTCGTCCTGACCTTCTCGGACTTCACCGGGGGCGAGCTGGGGAAATACGGCCTGACCCCCTTGAGTTCGACCCGCGGCTTTATCCCCCATCAGCGGATCAACTACTTCTATTCCCTCGGCCTCATGGTCCTCGTCGTCGCCGGACTGAGCTTGATCGCCCGGACTAAGATCGGGAAGATCTTCGAGGCCATAAGAGAGAATGAGGAGGCAGTCGAGGCGGCGGGGATCAATGTCGCAAAATACAAGATCTTCTCATTCATCATCAGCTCATTCGTCGCCGGCCTGGGCGGGGCCTTCTATGTCCATTACTGGGGGAGCCTGATCCCCTCGACGGTCCTCTCTCTCACCCTCTCCGTAGAGCTGATCATCGCCGCAATCGCTGGAGGGATGGGGACAATCCTCGGGCCGCTCCTCGGCTCTTACCTCTTGATCGGGGGCCAGGAGGGGCTCAAGGGGCTCGGGCAGCTCTCCCCAGCGCTGGGATTCCTGAAGGAGTGGGATGTCTTGGTCTTCCTGATCCTCCTGATCCTCCTCCTTTTCTTTGCCCGGCAGGGGCTCCTCCCGGCCCTCCAGAGGCTCTGGGGGAGGCTCTTCCCTCTCCCAAGGAGGTCACAGTGAGATGAGAACTGTCCTCGAGCTAGAGCGGCTTAGGAAGAGCTTCGGCGGCCTGGTCGCGGTCAACGACCTCAGCTTCGCCGTTGAGGAAGGCGAGATCCTGGGGTTCATCGGCCCGAACGGGGCGGGGAAGACGACCGTCTTCAATCTGATCATGGGGAACCTGCGGCCGGACTCTGGACGGGTCTTCTTCAATGGCCAGGAGATCACCGGCTGGCGGACCTATCGGATCGTCAACGCCGGGATCGCTCGGGTCTTCCAGCTCTCGCGTTATCTCCGGCATAAGACGGTCTTCGAGAACATCGAGCTCTCCACGATCAAGAACGAGCTCCTCGCCCGGGAGGACCGCCGGGCACGGGAGAGGAAGGTCCTGGCGGTGAGCGAGCTGGTCGGCCTGAGTGCGGAGTTGGAGAAGCTCCCCCCTGCCCTACCCCATGCCGGCTTGCGGCGACTAGA
Source organism: Candidatus Fraserbacteria bacterium (assembly GCA_037446135.1). Classification (GTDB taxonomy): domain Bacteria; phylum Bipolaricaulota; class Bipolaricaulia; order RBG-16-55-9; family JANLFV01; genus JANLFV01. Next base: position 13,960 of record JBBIJD010000039.1, on the reverse strand, counting down.
GATCGCTAAGGCGATTGCCACCGACCCGCAGGTGCTCCTGCTCGATGAGCCTTTCGCCGGCCTCTCCGCCGCTGAGGTGGAGGAGGTCTCGGGAGTGATCTCCAGGCTCAGAAGTGAGGGCCGGACGATCGTCTTGGTCGACCACAATATGCGCGGGGTGATGAGGTTGGTCGATCGGGTGGTGGTGATCTGCTTCGGGGAGAAGCTCGCCGAGGGGACTCCAGCGGAGGTGGCCGCCGATCCTAAGGTCCAGGAGGCCTATCTCGCCGGTGGGAGGTTCTAGGCCGAGATGAGACTCTTAGAGGTCGCCGACCTTGATGTCTATTACAGTAAGGCCCATGTCTTGCGGGATGTGGCTCTCAGTGTCGGGGAGGGGGAGTTCGTGGCCCTGATCGGCCCGAACGGTGCGGGAAAGACGACCCTCTTCCGGGCCATCTCCGGGTTGAAGGAGTATCACGGCCAGATCCGGTTCAAAGGGCAAGGGCTCCCACGCAGCCCGGCGGCGATCGTCAGCTTAGGGATCATCCACTGCCCCGAGGAGCGCCACCTCTTCCCTTTCATGTCCGTCTACGATAACCTAATGCTCGGGGCCTACAGGCGCGATCGGGATAGGACGATCCGCCAGGACCTCGAGCTGGTCTATAGCCTCTTCCCGATCCTCAAGGAGAGGAAGAGGCAGCTCGCACGGACCCTCTCCGGCGGGGAGCAACAGATGCTGGCGATCGGCCGGGCCCTCATGGGGAGCCCAAGGCTCCTTTTATTGGATGAGCCGACCTTAGGGCTCGCGCCACTCGTCCGACGGGCGATCTCTGCGGCCCTGAAGGAGATCAATGATCGGGGGGTGACGATCCTCCTAGCGGAGCAGAATGTGGTCTTCGCGCTCGAGCGCTCTCAGCGGCTCTATCTCTTAGAGACGGGGAGGATTGTCAAGGAAGGGACTCCGACGGAGTTCTGTCAAGATGAGCATATCCGCCGGGTCTACCTCGGCGGATGATGTGTGGAAGGAGGGAGAAGTGAGATGAGAGAAGTAGTGGTTGTGGGGGCCGTCCGCTCCGCGAGCGGGCGGGCCAATCGGGGCCGCTTACGCCAGACCAGGCCCGATGACCTCTTAGGCCAGGTCATGAAGGCCCTCATCGAGAGGGTGGGGCTCGACCCGAAAGAGCTGGATGACATCCGGATCGGCTGCGCCATGCCTGAGGCCCATCAGGGCTTGAATGTGGCGAGGATCGCCCAATTCATCGCCGGGATACCGGCCTCTGTCCCGGCGGTGACCATCAACCGATTTTGCGCCTCTGGGCTGGAGACGATCGCCTCCGCCGCTTACGCGATCGCCTGTGGCGATGCCGAGCTGATCCTCGCAGGCGGAGTGGAATCGATGACCATGGTCCCGATGGGGGGCTATGTCGCTCGGCCGAATCCCGACCTGGCGGAGAAGTATCCTGAGGTCTACACCCCGATGGGGATTACCGCGGAGAATGTGGCCGCGAAGTTCAACATCTCTCGGGAGGATCAGGACAAGTTCGCCTACGAGTCCCAGATGAAGGCGGCTAGGGCCACAAAGGAAGGGAAGTTCAAGGAAGAGATCATCCCTTTGAAGGTCAAGCTGGACGGCCAGGAGGTCCTCCACGAGGTCGACGAGACGATAAGGTTCGACACCAGTCTGGAAGCGATGGCCAAGCTCCCACCGGCCTTCAAGCAGGGGGGGACGGTCACGGCCGGGAACTCCTCCCCTCTCACTGATGGGGCCTCGGCGGTCCTGTTGGCTTCGAAGCAGAAGGCCCGGAAGTTGCGGCTCAAGCCGCTCCTGAGGTTCGTCTCCGCCGCTGCGGCAGGTGTCCCACCGGAGATCATGGGGATCGGGCCAGTCGAGGCGGTCCCGAAGGTGCTGAAGAAGGCCGGGCTGACCTTAAATGATATCGACCTCATCGAGCTGAACGAGGCCTTTGCCGCCCAATCACTCGCCGTGATCCGCCAGCTCGACCTGCCTTTAGAGAAACTGAATGTCAACGGCGGGGCGATCGCACTCGGCCATGCCCTGGGCTCATCAGGGTGCAGGCTGGTCGTGACCCTCGCCTATGAGCTGGCTCGGCGGGATGCTGAGCGTGGCCTGGTGACGATGTGCGTCGGGGGTGGGCAAGGGATGGCAGCGATCTTCGAGCGCGTCTAGTTTAGGAGGTAAGCAAGGATGATCAAGAGAGCAGCGGTCATCGGTGCTGGGGTGATGGGTAGCGGGATCGCGGCCCTCCTCGCCGGCGTTGGGGTGAAGACTTATCTCTTGGATATCGTCCCCCGCGAGCTCACTGAGGATGAGAAGAGGCAAGGACTTACCTTGCAAGACCGGGCAGTCCGGAATCGGATCGCCTCCGGGGCGATTGACCGGATGAGGAAGGCCCAGCCAGCGGTCCTCTATGACCAAGCCGATGCGGAGCTGATTACCCCGGGGAATATCGAGGATAACCTTGATTGGCTGAGAGAGGCGGATTGGATCGTCGAGGCCGTCTTCGAGCGGCTCGATATCAAGCGAGAGGTCTTCAGTAAGATCGAGAGATACCGTGCCCCGCATGCTATCATCAGTTCTAATACCTCGGGGATCCCGCTCGCGGCGATCCTCGAAGGCTTCTCCCCAGAGTTGCAGAACCATACCCTGATCACCCACTTCTTCAATCCCCCGAGATACATGAAGCTCCTGGAGGTCGTCCCCGGTGAGCGGACCGATCCGGGGATCCTAGAGTTTATGCAGAACTATGCCGACCGGGTCCTGGGGAAGGGGGTGGTCCTGGCCAAGGACACCCCGAATTTCATCGCTAACCGGATCGGGATCTTCTCGATCATGCATCTGATCAAGGCCATGGAGGACGGGGGCTATCATGTCGAGGATGTGGACAAGCTCTTCGGCCCGCCGCTGGGGAGGCCGAAGTCCGCGGTCTTCCGGACAATGGACCTCGTCGGCCTGGATGTGATCGCTGATGTCACTAAGAACATGTTCGAGCGGCTCCCCAATGACCCCCAGCGCGGGATCTACCGACTCCCGGAGTTCTTGCAGAAGATGATCTCTCAAGGGCTTCTGGGGCGAAAGGCCGGCCAAGGCTTTTATAAGGCTGTGGAGAAGGATGGCGGGAAGGTCTACCTCGTCTTCGACTACAAGAGCATGGACTATCGCCCTCAGGAAGAGCGGGAATTCGAGGCACTCACCCGAACTAAGGGGCTCAAGGATGTCCGCGAGCGAGTCAAGGCCATCGCCTCCTATGATGATCCTGCAGGGCAACTCGTCTGGAAGTCTCTCTCCGCAACCATTTGCTATGCCGCGGAGCTCGTCCCCGAGATCTCCGACACCATCTATGCCGTGGACAATGCGATGAAGTGGGGGTTCAACTGGGAGCTTGGGCCGTTCGAGACCTGGGATGCCCTGGGGGTCCGTGCGACCGCGGAAAGGCTGGCTCGTGAGGGCCGGAAGGTCCCCAAGCTCGTGGAGGAACTCCTCAAGGTCGGGGAGAGCTTCTACAAGCGCGCGGACTCGAAGAAGTTCTACTTCGACCTCTCCGGAAGCTACAAGGAGCTCCCTCGGCCTGCGGGGGTCCTTGTCCTCTCCGATGTGAAGGAGGCGAAGCCCCCGGTCCGAGAGAATAAGGGAGCGGCACTCCTCGACCTCGGCGATGGGGTGGCCTGCCTGGAGTTCCGCACGAGGATGAACACCATCGATCAGGATATCATCGAGATGATCTATATCGCTCTCGAGGAGGTGAGGAAGAACTTCCTCGGCCTGGTGATCGGGAACGAGGGAGAACACTTCTCCGCCGGGGCGAATGTGCTCTTGATCCTCGGTGCGGCCCAGGCCCGCCAGTGGGACGAGCTCGATCGGGTGGTGAAGCGATTCCAGGACGCGAACATGGCGATCAAATACTTCGAGAAGCCCGTGGTGGTCGCCCCATTCGGGATGACCCTCGGCGGGGGCGCGGAGATCACTATGGCCGCAGCGAGGGTCCGGGCCCACATGGAGCTCTACATGGGCCAGGTCGAGTTCGGGGTCGGCCTCATCCCCGGCGGCGGGGGCACGAAGGAGCTCCTGCTGAGGGCGCTGGAGGCCGTCCCTCCGGGGGCGAATCTGGACCTCCTCCCCTTCGTCCAGCGGGCCTTCGAGACGATCGCCCTGGCCAAGGTCTCCTCCTCGGCTAAGGACGCTAAGCGGCTCGGCTTCCTCCGCGCGGAGGATGGGATCACGATGAACCGCGACCGCCTGCTCGCCGATGCCAAGGCCGAGGTCCTCGAGATGCACCGGCTCGGGTTCACCCCCAGGCAGCCGCGGAAGATCAAGGTCCTGGGGAGGAATGGCTATGGGGCACTCCTCATCGGGATCAAGAACTACCAGTGGGGAAACTACATCACCGAGCATGAGGCCCTCATGGCGAGGAAGCTCGCGAGGGTGATGAGCGGTGGGGACCTCCCCGAGGGGGCTGAGGTCACGGAGCAGCATCTTCTGGACCTGGAGCGAGAGGCCTTCTTGAGCCTCTGCGGGACGACGAAGACTCAGGAGCGGATCCAGCACTTCCTCTCCACGGGGAAGACGCTGCGGAATTAGATGCTCTCAGAGGAAGATCTGGCTCGCCTCCGCGAGCTCGTCGGGCCGGAGCGGCTCTCGACCGGTGAGTCGGAGTTAGAGCTCCATTCGAGGGATGAGTCCCATCATCCCCCTTCCCGGCCGGAGGTGGTGGTCTGGCCCCGCTCGGCGGAGGAGATCAGCGCGATCCTCAAGCTCGCCAATTCGAGGAAGATCCCAGTGACCCCCTGGGCCGCGGGGACGAGCCTCGAAGGGAACCCGATCCCGGTCGCAGGCGGGATTGCACTGGACATGAGGCTGATGGACCGGGTGCTCTGGATCAAGCCGGAGGACCTCCAGGCCCGGGTCGAGGCCGGGCTCGACTTCGTGAGGCTGAACAAGAAGCTCGAACGCTATGGCCTCTTCTTCCCCCCAGATCCCGGGGCGACGGCCACGATCGGAGGGATGGTCGCGAACGACGCCAAGGGGATCCGGGCGATGAAGTATGGCTCTACCGGGGACCAGGTCCTCGAGCTGGAGGTCGTCCTCCCCACGGGCGAGATCATCGAGGTCGGCTCGCGGGCGAGGCGGAGCTCCTCGGGCTATGACCTGAAGAGGCTCTTCATCGGCTCAGAGGGGACATTGGGGGTGATCACCGAAGTGACCTTGCTCCTTACGGGGCTCCCGGCGGAGTTCCTCGCAGCGGTGGTGAGCTTTCCCACGATCACCGAGGCCGCGGCAGCGGTGGCTGAGCTGGTGGGGGCTGGGCTCGTCCCGGCGGCAATGGAGTTCATGGACGAGGAGACGGTCGGCCTCATCAGCAAATTCAACGGGCTCCAGCTCCCGGAGCGACCGACGCTATTCCTGGAGTTCCAAGGGAGTGGCCGGGCCGCTTTAGAGGATGACCTCCAATTGGTGAGGAGGATCTGCGCCGGGGCCTTCCGGCTCGAGGCCGGCCTGGGAAGGGAGGAGCGGGACCGGCTCTGGGAGGCCCGCCATGCCGTCCATGACACCATTCGGAGGGCCTTCCCCAAAGCGGCCGGGATCGTCGTCGATGTCGCGGTCCCGCTCTCGAGCTATCCCAAGATCGTGGAATATGCCAAGCGTGCCCTCCGGGAGCATGGGCTGCGGGGCTACCTCTTCGGCCATGCCGGGCTGGGCAGCCTCCATGTCGAGATCCTCTATCATCCCGGAGACGGGGAGGAGCTCGCCCGGGCGGAGGCGGCCAATGCCGCGATCGTCCAGCGGGCCCTAGAGCTGGAGGGGACGGCCACAGGCGAACACGGCGTCGGCTTGGGGAAGCGGAGGTTCATGGAAAGAGAGCACGGGCTGAGCTTGGGACTGATGCGGAAGATCAAGGCCCTCCTTGACCCTAACGGGATCATGAATCCGGGGAAGATCCTCTAATGCCGCTCTTTGGGCTCTTCCTCACATCTTTCGTCGTCGGCCTCTCCGGGGCGCTGATGCCCGGCCCGCTCTTTGTGGCTACAGTCAAGGGGACCTATCTCTACGGCCCGCTCGCCGGCCCGCTAGTGACCCTTGGCCATGGGCTCATCGAGCTGGTGGCAGTCCTGATGCTCGCCCTTGGGCTGGGCCAGTTCGTCTCCAGCGAGCTGGTGATGGCCATTGTGGGCCTAGCCGGCGGGCTGGCCTTGATCTTCCTCGGCTCGGGGATGATCCGCGATGTCCTCCAAGGGAGGCTCGCGCTGGCTAAGACCGGTGGAGCGGGGGAAGCAACAGGGAAGTTTGGCCCGATCATTAGCGGCCTCTTGGCCAGCGTCGTCAACCCCTATTGGATCACCTGGTGGCTGACGATCGGGGCGAGCTATGTCCTCCTCTCGCTCAAGCAGGGCTGGCTCGGGCTACCGTTCTTCTATACCGGCCATATCCTCTCGGACCTCCTCTGGCTCACCCTCGTCTCAGTTGCCCTCTCTCAAGGGAAGCGGCTGATCGGCGAGAGGCTTTATACCGGCCTGATCTTCGGCTGCGGGCTCTTCTTGATCGCCCTAGCCGGGTGGTTCATCTACTCCGGGCTCCGTGCCCTGGCTTTGGGCTGAGCCTGGGCCGCTCTTTAGTCAAGAGCGAGATAGCCCCGGCCAGCGGGAGGGCCAGGATCGTCCAGCTCAGGCTCGCGGCGAGCCCCCACAGGTCGGCCAGCCAGCCGACGAGGCTGACCAAGAGCCCAGCGATCCCCCAGCCGAAGCCCATCGTGATCGCTGAGGCCATGTTCACATGGCTCGGGACGAGCTCCTGGGCTTGGGTCACGATCACCGGGCCGGAGGCGGCGACGAGCACCCCGGCCGAGGCGAGGAAGAGGATCGAGACCGGTCCACGAGTGATGAGGAATCCCAGATAGAGCGGATAGGCCAAAAGGAGCGAGAGGGCGATGATCCTCCGCCGGCCGAACCGATCAGAGAGATGCCCGCCGAGCAAAGTCCCTACCGTCTCCATCACGAGGAAGAGCAATAGGATAGAGCTTCCTGTGAGGTGGGAGAGGGCCCGCTCCTCCAGCAGGACGAGGAGGAAGGTCGTGAACGAGATCTGAACCACTGACCGGAGGACCACGACGAGCCAGAGTGGGAGAAGGGCCAGCAAGAGGCGGGGCCGGACCGCCTCGGCCGGCTTTGCGGCTCGAGCTATAACTCCGGCCCGCCAGAGGAGAGGCGCGACTAGCAGGGCCGGGACAGCCAGGAGATAGGTCCGCTCGAGCCCAGCCAAGGAGATGAACCCCGTCGCGAGGAGTGGGCCGAGGGCAAAGCCGAGCGAGCCCGCGGCGACGAAGAGCGAGATCGTGCTCCCTTTATGCCTCTCGGAGAGGCCCCCGGCGAGCGAGGCGGAGAGGGGATGGAACCCGGCCGTCCCGAGCGCGGCGAGGATGAGAGAGCCGAGGACGAGCGGGTATGAGGGCATCGCGCCCACGGCGCTCATGAAAAGAGCGGTGATCAGCGGGGTGATGAGGACGAACCTCCGTGCCAGACGGTCCCCGAGGAAGCCGAAGAAGAGCTGGGTGAGCGAGGAGAGCGAGGAGTAGACCGAAGAGGCCGCCCCGGCCAGGGTCAGCGAGAGCGAGAATTTGCTGATCAGTTGAGGGATATAGGCCGGGAGGAAGTTGGAATAGATGTCGTTGGTGAAGTGGCCCACCATCAGGGGGATGAGCCTGCTGCTCTTCCTCTCTACCTGTTCCATCGGCTCAGCACTCCTTCAAGATTGGGATTCTAGCCGGGAACCTTAGGGGGAGGTCAAATCTGATCTGACCGGCTGGGTCGGGGGCTTGATCCCCTTTTTAAAAACTGTTATATTTGCTCAAGTTACTTAAGGGGGGTGGAAAAGGATGAGATGGATCGGCTGGCTCTTCGGCGGTGGGGTAGCGGCCTTCTTTTTCTTCTCCTGGATCATCCAACTCCTCTTCAATTCGATCGTCGTCGGGCAGCTCGGGCTGTTTGAAAAGCCCTTGAGCTATTGGCAGGTCGCTGGGTTATGGTTCCTCATCACACTAGCCTTCGCCTGGGTCGGGATCGGGGCCACGCGCGGGCTTTATCGGCTCCGGCGGGAACGGGATTGGGAGAGGGTGGGCGAGCGGATCGAGCGGAAGATCAAGGAGAAGCTCCGGGAGTGGGCCGAAGGGGACGAGGAGTGGAAGGAGGTGGAGGACAAGATCGAGGCGAAGATCAAGAAGAAGATCAAGGAATGGGCCGAAGAAGAGGACTGAGCCTTGCTCGCTCACCGGCCTGTCCTCTTGCCTCTTCGGGCGAGGCGCGCGCGAGCTGTTGCTTTGACATCGGCCGGGCCATCTGCTAGATTCTCCAACTGTAATGGCTCGAGCGGCATTGCAGCAAGAAGATCGCCTCTATCGGCTCCCTCTCGGCGGCGACGGCGAGGCCGCCTTCTACGAGCTCCGAGACGAAGCTAGTCCCAACGCTGGCTTCCGGAGGTTCATCTTCTCCACTCCCGAAAGCAGAAGCGTCTGCAACCGCCCTGAGATCGTCGGCTTCGAGTTCACCAATACGCTCAAGTTGGCCTTGATCAAGGCCCTCGAGGCCTTCCCCGAGAGGGCCAAGGTCGCGGCCTTCGATGAGAACTCCATCTTGGTCTTCAACATCTTACGGGGCGGGCTCAATTTCAAGCTCCGCGATGCACTCTATCATGCCTTCGGGTTCAATCGGACGAAGTCCTCCTTCGTCAGCTCCCATCGGCTCCTCTCGGGCGGGGAGTGGAAGATCGTGGAGAACGGCTACAAGAAGATCAAGATCCCCAACGGGTCGAACATCTTCATGGGGGACATCGTCGCGACTGGTGCCAGCTTGGAGAATGCTCTCCAGGAGATTTGTAACTTCCTCACGGAGTCAGGTAGAGGGATTAAGAACTTCTTCCTCTTCACCATCGGGACAGAGAACGCCGAGAGGATCCTCCGGAGATTCCACCAGCGGTTCCGTGAGCTCTCCCCCAACTATGAGAACACCTATCTCTTTTATATTGAGGGGCGGTTCGGCCTGGCGCGGGCCGATTCCCCCTTGCGGATCAAGGTCGAGGATACCGACCTACTGAGGCATCCCGCCCTCCTCGCCCCGGAGTTCGAGCTCTCCCAATACGAGGCCATTGCCCACCCACTGGAGCGGTGCGTCGTCTATGATGGGGGCTCACGCTCCTTCGACATCGAGGAATACTTCGAGGATGTCGCCTCCTACTGGCGCCGAGTCCTCCGGCTGGCCGAGGCGGGAGAGACGCTCCTCGACCTCCTCCGCGAGCGCTGGCCGGAGCGGGAATACAGCTTATTCGAGGAATTCGCCGCGGAGAAGGCCCGGACCTGGCAGGGGGTCGAGGAGCCACTCCTCCGCGAGCTCTTCCTCAGGAAGCATGAGCGCTGGGAAAGTAGCTTCCGGAAGCGGGCGGCAAGGCCGGAGACACTCGCCGAGATCTGCCACGAGCGGCTCGCTAAGTTGAAGTGAGGCCGGCCATGCCCGAGGTTCACACTGAGCTGGAGAAGGAGCATCTCGCGGGGAATTCTGGGAGGGGGAGGCTAGTCTATCTCCCGGGCTCAGCCGGCCGAGCAAAAGAGATCTATGCCCATTTCGATGTGCAAGAGGGGGTCCACCCTGCAAGGCGAGCGGAGCTCACCTCCTACTTCGGGCGGATCCGCGCCGACCAGCTCGAGGTTGAGGTCTGCGCCCTGGCTACCGGTATGGGCGGCCCGGCCCTTAACATCGTCCTCGGGGAGCTTCTTCATCTTGGGGCGAGGGAATTCATCCGCGTCGGGACGGCCGGCTCGCTCCGTGAGGAGATCAAGGCCGGGGACATCGTCATCGTGAAAGAGGCCTATAAAGACGAGCACACCAGCCTCAACTACCTCCCGCGGGAGTGGCCGGCCCGGGCCCATCCCCATCTCCTGAGGGCGGCGGTCCGGGCCGCGGAGCGCCTGGGCTATGGCCCAAGGGTCCACTTCGTGACCGGCCATACCAAGGACGACCTCTGGGAAGAGGACTTCCCCGAGCCCTATCGGAGGCTGAGGAACCCCTACCGGAGGGAGCGGGTCGAGCGGCTCATGGCCGAGGTGCGGAAGCATTGTCAGAGCACGGCGATGGAGGAGGCCGTCCTCTATATCGTGACCGAGGAGGCCGGGCTGGCCGAGCTCGTCCAGGAGGGCCTCCTCCGTTGGGAAGACCTCCTAGAGAAACGGGGCGAGGCATGGCTTGTCCATCCCCCTGATGGGGAGGCCTATTGGGAGCGGATGCGCTACAAGGCCTTGGCCATCGATGCCATCCTCGGCGGGGCCGGGCAATTCCCCAGCCCGGAGGAGATGAAGGAGGCCGAGGAGGCGGCGATCAGGCTCGCGCTCCAGACCGGCTTGGAGTTCTATCAGGCCGGGCTTTAGACCGAGAAGCCATTGCGCCAGGCAGCCGGCGTGGGTAAACTGCCACGAGGTGATGCGGTATGCTGAGAAGTCTTAAGCGCCCTAAGCTCTGGATCATCAGTGGCTTGGGCTTGGCCTTGCTCATCGGCGGGGCCATCGTCCTGGCCCAGCTCTTCGGGATGGGCGAATACCCCGGCGGCCACTTGAAGACCGTCTATCAGATGTTCAGCGAGGAGAGCCCTAATCCTGCGACCTTCTCCTTGGAGATCAAGCCTCTCCCGGACGGGAACTATAAGGTAACCTCGACGACTGAGGCGATCGAGCCTAAAGATCAGGTGGAACTCGGGCTCTTCAGCCTCTTCTTCTTAGGCTTCAGCCTCCGCCCGGAGGAGGAGCGGCTCGACCTCACTCCGCTCATGGCCCTGGGCGAGCGCGAGGTCGAGCCGAACAAGTCCTATGTCCTCGAGGGTGGGGCAAGGCTCGTCACCCAAGAGAGGAGCCAGATCGCTGGGATCGAGGTGATCGTGGGAATCTATACCCACCCTAATTACCCGGACCAGCGGGCGCTCATCGCCCTCCCTGATGTGGCCACACGGAAGATTCTCCCCTTCCCCCCGCTCCTCCAGGTAGAGCAGCGCGAGGATGGTCAATATAAGGTCACGGCCAAAGTCGAGCTGATCGAATTCCTCCATGAACAATAGGCTGATCGAGCTCCGTGAGGTCTGGAAGACCTATCGGCTGGGGAAGGTCGAGGTCCACGCCCTCCGCGGAGTGAGCCTCTCCCTGGAAGAGGGGGAGTTCCTCGCAGTGATGGGCCCCTCCGGCTCAGGCAAGTCGACCCTGATGCACCTAATGGGGTGCCTCGACCTCCCGACGAGCGGGACGATCCTCTTCGCCGGGGCTGACATCTCCGGCTTAAAGAGCGCCGAGCTGGCTGAGATCAGAGGGCGCCAGATCGGGTTCGTCTTCCAAACCTTCAACCTGGTCCATACCCTCACGGCCCTGGAGAATGTCGAGCTCCCGATGGTCTTCCAAGGATCGGGGCGCTCCACGCGAAGGGCCCGGGCCGCCGAGCTCTTGGAGCGGGTCGGGCTCGCCGATCGGCTCCATCATCGCCCGAGCGAGCTCTCCGGGGGCGAGCAGCAACGGGTGGCGATCGCCCGGGCCTTGGCCAATGATCCTAAGCTCATCCTCTGCGATGAGCCGACTGGGAACCTCGACTCCGCGGCGGGGGAGAAGATCCTGGAGACGCTGAAGGGCCTCAATGAGGAGGGCCGGACGGTCATCCTAGTCACCCACGACCCCGAGGCGGCCGCCTATGCCAAGAGGAGGGTCCAGCTCCGCGACGGCCAGATGGTCGAAGCAGCTAAGGAGATCCTCCGATGATCAGGGATTATCTGGGCTTGGCCCTCCGGAGCATGCGCCACCGCCAGAAGCGGAGCTGGCTCACGATCATCGGGATCTTGATCGGGATCACCGCGGTCGTGGCCCTGGTCTCGCTCGGCCAGTCGATGCAACGGGCGGTGAACAAGCAGTTCGAGCAGTTCGGCTATAACTTGATCACCATCTATCCCGGCGGGCTGCGAGGCGGCTATCGCGGCCCCTACTCCGCGACCTTCGAGATCGATACGGCCCTGATCGCTGGGATAGAGGGCGTCGAGGCCGTCGGGGCGATGCTCTACAAGAGCGCCTATGTAAAGGGAGGCGAGCCTCCGGACCAGGTCGAGGGCTTCCTCCCTGTCATTGGCCTCTCGCCCGGGATCGCCAGGGTCTTCAGCCAGTTCAAGCTCGAGCAGGGACGATTCTTCACCGAAACCGATCGCTACGGCGCCATCTTCGGGAAGAATGTCCCCAAGGACCTGGGGGTCGAGGTCGGAGGCAAGCTGGAGATCGAAGGGCAGCCCTTCGAGGTCCTCGGCCTGCTCGCGGAGAGCGGCGCTGGGGATAACAACAACGCCATCTTCATCCCCCTGGAGACCATCTGGGAGGTCCTCGGCGATCGGGGAAAGGTCTCGATGGTCTGGGTGAAGGTCAGCCAAGGCTATGATGCTAAGCAGATGGCCGAGCGGGTGAAGGCTCGACTGAAGGAGGCCCGGGGGAAAGAGGACTTCTCGGTCCAGACGATCGAGGACTTGCAGAAGCTCATTGGCCAGGCGATCGGGATTTTACAGGCCTTCCTCGGGGGGATCGCGGGGATCTCGCTCCTGGTGGGCGGGATTGGGGTGATGAATACGATGTATACCGCTGTTCTAGAGCGGACGCGAGAGATCGGGGTGATGAAGGCCGTGGGAGCCAAGGATAGCCAGGTGATGTGGCTCTTTCTCATCGAGTCGGGGCTGATGGGGCTGGTCGGCGGGGCGATCGGGACCGCCCTCGGCTTGGGGATGGACATCCTCGCAGTGGTGATCACCAAGCGGTTCATCCAAACCAATGTCTTAGAGTTCGGGATCTCGGCCTGGCTGGTCTTCGGAGCCTTGGCCTTCTCCTTCGTCGTCGGGGCCCTCTCCGGCCTCCTCCCCGCAAGGAGCGCGGCCAAGCTCAAGCCGGTCGAAGCATTGCGGTATGAATGATTACAGTTCAAGCGAACTAAACTGCCTGGTGTTTGCCCCTTCTTGACAACCTTATATGCTTAGGAGGCAGCCAAACGCGAAATGGAATCATTAGGCAAACCAGGGTATGCTAAGGATGGCCATTGGTGTGACTCTCAAGAAGAAATAAAGATTGATAATGTTCTTTATGAAAGAGCTATACCGCACAAAAGAGAGCCTTTCTACCCAGGACCCATAGGCTGGAGGTGGTATAGAGCAGATTGGCAAATTCTATGTTGTAACAAGGTTATTCTAGTCGAGTATTGGGGTTTAGCGAATGTCGAGGATCCAGATCGCCGTAGGGAATATCACGAAAAAATGGTAAAGAAAAAGGCATTGCTGGACTTAAGGGAGGATATTGAACTCATTGAGATCTATCCAGATGACGAGAATGGATTAGAGAAAGCTCTTACTAGAATCACGGAGCTACTCGATCATAATCCCCCTGATGAACTTTTAGAATCTCTTCGATCCATTAAAGATGATTGTGAGGAACTTAGTAGTAAAGCGGTCAAGGTTCGCGGCCGCCCCATTGGAACCAGATCATATTTGGTCTATAATCGGAAACACAGGCTCAGTGTGGAAAGCCTGAGGAAAGAAATGGCCCTAAAGTCAATCAGAGAGCGATTAAAAGAAAAGTTTAAGGAGATGCTAAGGGAAAGAATAGAAAAGCTTAAAGCTAATGTCTGTTGGAAAGGAGAAGTTATCATATCGCGTATTGAGGAAGTTGATTGGCAAATCGATGATCTTAATATTAAGATTCTTCTAGCCGAAGAGCCTGTTCTAATGTGGCGTTCCCCAATCAGTTGGTTCAGAAGGTTATCATGGTTATTGGGTTTGGTGTTGGGTTTCAGCTACACCCCTTGGGATGAGGAACAGTCATCGGACACATCGCCCCCTAGATTCACTGGGAAATAGATTGGTCATCTCAGCCCATGGATCGGGAAGACTGCCTCCTTGAGCTTCCGGATCGTCCGCTCGAGGTCGTCC